>DAOUSX010000104.1 GCA_030627025.1 Dehalococcoidia bacterium | reverse complement strand
TGGTCAGTGGAGTCACCTGGAGCGACTTGGTGGTGGAATTGGTACCAGGGGACCAGGTGAATCGCAGTTGGAGACTGACCGCCGTCTTATCCACAAGCGTATTAACCGTCTTGAACGCGAGATAGAGGAAATAAGGCGACATCGAGACCTTTATCGAAAGCGTCGTAGGACGAGGGGTATGCCTGTAGTAGCTCTTGTAGGATATACCAATGCAGGCAAAAGCACTTTATTCAATACTTTAAGCAAAGCAAGCATGGTGGTGAAAGAGGACCTCTTTTCTACTTTAGACCCGGTAACTCGTCGTTTGACTCTGCCTGATGGGCAGCGGTTTCTAATTACGGATACTGTTGGCTTTATTCATAAATTGCCAACCTTGTTAATCGCTGCATTTCGTGCCACCCTTGAGGAGCTTAGTGAAGCTAACCTGCTTGTTCACGTAGTTGACATAATGCATAAGAATGCTTCCTATCGATGCCTCGCGGTGGAGAAAATATTAGAGGAACTAAACCTTAATGATAAGCCAAGGGTCACAGTGTTTAACAAGCTGGATTTGGCCGTGGGCAGTGAGGAAGAACTGGAATGTCTGACCACGGTTCCTTTCCTTGAAGGGCAAAGTGGGCTATCAAGCGAAAATATTGTCCTCATCTCCGCTGCTAAAGGCTGGGGCATGAACAAGCTCTTGGAGAAGATAAGTTGCCATTTTAGCAATACCTTGAGGCAAGATATGATGGCAAAAACCAAGTGAGCATTGCCTTTTGGTATCCATTCGATGAATGGAGGGATATTTTAACCCTCGTGAGTTCGCGAATGTGTTCATCCCTTGTAATTTTATGGTACAGCATATATAGTTTTTTGCTATCAATCAAAGAAGTGCTGCAAAAAACTGAAGCATGGAACAAAGCGAAATGGCTGTTAATGAATTAGGGGAAGAAGAAAGGCTAGAGAGAGACAGCTTTACTAGTTACCGTCAGAGCTACCACCTTGCTAGGGAAAGCTCCAGCAACACCTGGGGAGCTAGACTGGAAAGGATAGTCAATGTTATCCCCGACAAATTAGCCTTTGTTCAAGGCGATAGAAGGCTTACCTGGAAGCAATTTGATGAGCGGGTAAACAAATTAGCTAACGGGCTGTTTAACTTGGGGATTAAGAAAGGAGAGCGAGTAGGTATTGCTGGGTTCAACTCCATAGAGTGGATGGAGTCCTACTTTGCCATATCCAGGATTGGTGCTGTTCCGTTCAACTTAAACCCCCGGACTACCCTTGATGAGATAGCATACATAATTAAGGATGCCGATGCGGTGGCGATGATAGTGGAAGATGAGTATGCCCGCGTTATAGAAAGGGTAATTGAAGGAATAGCCTCGTTAAGGTATTTCATAGTTTATGGCACGGCTAGGTCGCCACAGTATGTGCCCCGTGGGGCACTTGACTATGACGTCTTGATGGCAAAGTATCGGGCTAGAAAGCCAAAGCTAGGTTATAGGGTGACGAACGAGGACTTTTGCTATCTAATGTACACTAGTGAAAAGACTGGATATCCCAAAGGAGTGGTGTGGGATAGTGAACAAAGGGTGAAGGGTGTTGAGCAACTTATTTACAATGTTTTGTTACCGCCATTTGACAGGTATGGTGATGAGAAAATTTTCGAGTTTCTGTTTAATTTATATCCTCTACCAGGACTTAGGGCATTATCCCGGTTGAGCCGTCGTTTTGGCTTTATTCGTGTGGCGGTAATCAGGTTCTTTAGGATGACATGGGGAAAGGGTTTGATGGCCGACATAAGCAGGCGCCTCAAGAAGGAGGGGGTCAAGTATGTTCCAGTCTGCCCTTTGTTCCACGCAAGTGCCTATATGCAGACTTTTGGTATGGTTGCTGCAATTGGAGCTACTACAGTCTTCCTTCCCACTCCCTATCCGTTCAATGCCAGGGAACTTTTAGAAACAATAGAGAGGGAGAAGGTGGATGGTATCATGATAAATGGAGATGCCTTCGCTCTGCCAATCCTGGATGAATTGAAGAAGGCGAAGGAGGAGGGTAGAACATATGACCTCTCATCGTGCCGAAGTATAGCATCTTCAGGAGTAGGGTGGTCACCTCGCACTAAAAAGGAACTTTGTAAATTCTTACCTCAGGTCGTAGTAATGGATGCATATGGGTGCACAGAGTTTAGCGTTGGTTATGGGTCGGCTGCTGTCCTGGAGGATAAAGAGCTGCCCTGTGCTGGAGCTACGCTTCCTGCTAGGGGCGGAGTATACTCCCTACAAGTCCCTTTCAAGGTTATCAATCGTGAAACGGGGCAGGAGGTTACGCCCGGAACAGGAGAGGTAGGAGAATTTGTTGCTGCGGGATATGTGTCTCTAGGATACTGGAAGCGTCCTGCTGACACTAAGAAGGCTTTCAGGGTCATAGATGGCCGAAGGTGTTTCTTTACTGGAGACGATGGTTGTATTGATGAGAGATTGCGGTTCTGTCTCATAGGAAGAGGAGGCAAGGAATGCATAGATACAGGAGAGGAAACGGTCTATAGCGAGGAGATAGAGGAGTTCATCAAGTCTCATCCTAAAGTGAGGGATGCTGCTGTTATGGGGGTTCCCGATAGAGAGCTGGGCCAGGTGTTAGCTGCCGTTATCGAGGTGGATGAAGGGGAGGAATTAAGCGAGCGTGATGTAGTGGAGTACTGTAGCCAAGGCCTTCCGGCGCATAAAATACCAAAACATGTAATGTTCGTAGTGTCTCTTCCCAGGGAGGCAACTGGCAAGGTGGAGAAGAGGGTGCTAAAGGAATTTGTTGAGTCTAGACTGGGAGGGGAAGCGTAATAACTATCTTGAGCATGAAGTAGACGAGGTAGGGTGGTGGGGCGAGCCTTATTGTGGCATTCGCGGTAGAAGGACATACGCATTGTCTAAGCCTGCTTGACTATTCCAGTGCCGAGAAAGCAGTTTGCCTATTTCTCGTGAATAATGCTTTGCTGATCTCAAGGTAATCCCCACTTTGCTGATGTCCTCTGGTATAATATTTGAGAGATTGTGTAACGTGATGCGATGGTCAGGTAGAGGGATATTGTGGATTTGGAGAAACCTGAAAAGGTTTAGAAAACGGTGAGTGGGAAGGAAAGTGTCTGCCAGCGAATTGAAAACTGGGTTAGGGATGTTAGAGAGGGATAGCTTTTCCAATTACCGCCAACACTATCGGCATGGAACAAAATCTAACAACACTTTGGGAAGCAGGCTGGAGAAGCTGGCAAGGATTATTCCCCATGGGATTGCTTTTAGTCAACGAAATAGAAGGCTTACTTGGGAGGAATTTGACCAGCAGGTAAATAGATTAGCTAACGGCCTATTAGACTCAGGGATTAACAAGGGGGAGAGGGTAGGTATCGTTGGGTTCAACTCCATAGAATGGATGGTAGCCAACTTTGCTGTAGCTAAGGTCGGGGCGGTTTCCTTTTTCTTAGACCCAGATTGACCCTTGGTGAGATAGCGTATGTAATTAAAGATGCCGATGCGGTAGCAGTGATAGCGGAAGGTCTGTATGCCTCCACTATAGCAAGGGTGACCGAAGGCATGGTCTCCCTGAGGTATCTGATCGTTTATGAAGTAGGTAGGGTGCCACAGCTTGTTCCCCCTGGGGCAGTTATCTATGATGACTTGATGACAAGGCACCCGTCTACAAAGCCACGGCTGAGTTACGAGGTGACCAATGAAGATTTTGCCCATCTGGAATATAGCTTGGGAAGTGGAGGTTACTATGTTGGGGCAGTGTGGGATTATGAGCGGCTGACAGAGAGCTTAATGATGATGCTCTTGAGCGATTATCTACCAATAGTGGATAGGGAGCAAGAGGAAGGCGTTATTGATTTGCATGGTGCCATGTTTGCGCTGCCCGGGCTCAGAGGTTTACTGCGTTCAGGTCGTGGCATTTTTGGCTCGGCGACTTGGAAGAAATTTTATGTCAAACATATCAGAATGTTAATGGGCACTACATTTCGTATTAAGTTGGCTAGGCGTTTTAGAAAGGAAGGGTATAAGGTTCTCCCTGCTTGCCCTTTATTCTTTGAGGCGTGTTATAACCCAACTTTGGGCAGTATCCTGGTGGATGGCAGCTGCACTGTTTTCGTTCCCACTCCGTCTCTCTTTGATGTGCAAGAGCTTTGTAGAATAGTGGAGAAGGAAAAGGTAAACATGGCTGTGATATCAGGTGATGCTTTTGCTATACCCGTCGTGGAGGAATTAAGACGGCTGGAGAGGGAAGGAAGAAGATATGACCTTTCCTCACTAGGAATTATGCTCTCCACTAGGGTGACATGGACGCCTCATCTCAAGAAGGAGCTTCTGGAGTTGATCCCCTCTGTGATAATAGTAGATGGCTACGGAGCCCGAGGTTCTGGCGTTGCCTATGTTTGCATTAACTCTTCCGGGGATGAGGAGATGACTCCCATCCAAATCAAGGTTGATAGAGAAGGGGTATACGCTTTTCAAGCTCCGTGCAAAGTTATCAATCCTGAAACCGGTAAGGAGGTTAAACCCGGCTCAGGGGAGACGGGAGAGTTTCTCACCGGTGGTCATAGTGCTTTGGGATTTTGGAAGAACCCTGAGGAAACAAAGCGGGCTTTCAAGATAGTGGAGGAGCACAAATATTTCTGTGCTGGGGACCTGGGTTATGTTGATGAGGGAGGATGGTTTCATCTGACAGGTAGAAAGGGTGTGGACATTATTGAAAGTGGTGGGAAGGAAGTTTATGCCGTGGAGGTGGAGGGGGTGATAAGGGCTCATCCTAAGGTCAGGGATGTTGGAATTGTTGCG
>DAOUSX010000080.1 GCA_030627025.1 Dehalococcoidia bacterium | reverse complement strand
GCGATAGCTAAGCATACCGGGATGTCGGAGAGCGAAGTTTTCGGGGTTGCCTCTTTTTATACCCAGTTTCGTTTTATTCCTCAAGGGAAGCAATTGATAAGAGTTTGCCTGGGAACAGCCTGCCATGTAAGAGGTGGGCGAAGGGTCTTAGAAGAGCTAGAAAGGAAATTGGGAATTAGGTCTGGAGAGACAACTGAAGACCTCAAATTTAGCTTGGAGCAGGTCAACTGTTTGGGGTGTTGCGCCTTAGGTCCTGTGGTTGTAATTGGCAGGGAATACCATGGCAAGGTAACACCTGGCAAAGTAGAGGAAATCCTGGAAAAATACCGTTAAGAATCGAGGATAGAGAGACTTTATGCGTCGCCTTAGTTCACCATCAGAGCTTGAAGAAATAAGGTGGAAGGTAGTAGAAAAGAGGAACCGTAATAAGTTATGTATTGCGTTGTGTTCGGGGACTGGATGTCGTGCTTCTGGGGCAGAGGAGGTCAACGTAGCACTTACGGAGGAAATCGAAAAGCAGGGGCTTCAGGAAAAGATTGATATTCGCAGGACAGGATGCCACGGTTTCTGCGAGCAAGGTCCTATAGTGGTCATTTATCCCGAAGAAATTTGCTATGTCAATGTGCAGGCGGGGGACGCTCAAGAAATTGTCTCCGCTACAAAAGAAGGCAAGATAATCGACCGTCTTCTTTTTGTTGACCCGGTGAGTGGTAACAAAATAACCCGTGAACCCGAGATACCATTTTACAAGAATCAAACTCGTGTTTTGCTTGCCAATAACGAATACATTAATCCAGGGAGGATTGAGGACTGCATTGCTTTGGGCGGCTACACGGCATTGTGCAAAGCCCTCTTTGATATGACTCCAGAACAGGTTGTGGATGAGGTGAGAAGAGCTGGGCTGAGGGGCAGGGGAGGTGCGGGTTTCCTTACAGGCGTGAAGTGGGAGGCGATTAGACAAACCCACGGGGAACCAAAATATGTAATTGCTAATTGTGATGAGGGTGACCCCGGTGCTTACGTTGATCGCTCACTGGCCGAAGGGAACCCACATAGCATACTTGAGGGCATGGTCATCGGTGCTTATGCCATAGGCGCCAGATATGGCTATATTTATTGTCGTCGAGAATATCCTCTGGCCTTGCAATGGTTAGGAGTTGCTTTACGGGACTTGAGGGAACTTGGTCTTCTTGGGGAGAACATTTTGGGCTCCGGGTTTAACTTCGATATTGCCATTAAGGAAGGTGCCGGTGCCTTCGTTTGTGGTGAAGAGACAGCACTAATAGCCTCCATCGAGGGTAAAAGGGGTATGCCTAGGTCACGTCCCCCCTATCCGACAACTTCCGGTGTGTGGGGAAAGCCGACCAACATTAACAATGTGAAGACCTGGGCAAGCGTGCCTTCTATTATCAATAAGGGCGCAGATTGGTACAGCTCTATCGGCACTGAGAAAAGCAAAGGCACCATGATTTTCTCCCTGGTAGGCAAGGTGAACAATACCGGGCTCGTTGAGGTTCCCATGGGTGTCACCCTGAAGGATTTGATCTATGAAATAGGTGGAGGCATCCGCGGTGGTAAGCGATTTAAGGCGGTGCAAACCGGTGGTCCATCAGGCGGCTGTCTGCCAGCGACCATGCTTGATTCGCCCGTTGATTACGAATCTCTTACCGCCGCAGGTTCAATCATGGGTTCTGGCGGCATGGTTGTTATGGATGAGGATACCTGTATGGTGGATATCGCAAGGTATTTCCTGTCATTTACCCAGGCGGAGTCCTGTGGTAAATGTGTGCCCTGTCGTGTAGGCACTCGGCAGATGCTCAATATCCTGGAGCGGATATGCGATGGCGATGGTACGCCTGGCGATATAGAATTGCTGGAGAAGTTAGCTGAAACGGTGAAATCGACCTCCCTTTGTGGTCTAGGGCAAACAGCACCTAATCCTGTGCTTACCACTATTCGCTATTTCCGTGATGAATATGAAGCCCATATCAATGAAGGACGCTGCCCAGCGTGTGTATGCAAGAAACTCATTTCCTTTTACATATTGCCCGATAGATGCCAGGGATGCGGGATTTGTTTACGAGATTGCCCGGTAGAAGCAATTTCTGGTGGTAAAAAGATGATTCATGTTATTGACCAGAGCAAGTGCATCAAATGTGGCACATGCCTGGATGTTTGTCCCATCAGGTTCTCTGCTGTGGTTAAAGTTTCGGGCAAAGAAATTGAAGTTCCTGAAGAACCTATTCCTGTAGGAGCTGATTTTAAGCACAATTTGGGTTAAGTATTGTGGTTGAAGAAGCAAGAACTGTTACCCTGACCATTGACGGTCAGCAGATTACCGCAAAGAAGGGAGCTACAATACTCCAGGCAGCTACCGAAGCAGGAATTTATATTCCTGCTCTGTGTCATTATCAGTCACTTGTTCCTTACGGGGGATGTCGGCTTTGCATTGTGGAGGTTGATGGTATGAAAGGGCTTCCTACCTCCTGCACCACACCAGCGACTGACGGGATGGTAGTCTCTACCGATACACCAGCAATACAACAGCTACGCCGTAATATCCTGGAACTGATTCTAAGTGAGCACCCTTATTTTTGTCTTACTTGTGAAAGGCGGGAACACTGTGAACAATTCAGAGGACACGTGCAGAAAACGAGGATGGTTGTTGGTTGTCATACATGTCCTGAGAACGGACGCTGTGAATTGCAAAAGTTAGCTGATTACATAGGCATAGACGAAATAAGCCTTCCTTATACACCCAGAGAAGTTCCGGTATTAAGGGATTGTCCCTTTTTTGATAGGGATTATAACCTGTGCATCCTCTGTGGGCGCTGTGTGAGAGTGTGCCAGGAGTTGCGAGGAGTGGGTGCTATCGCTTTTACTTATCGAGGCTCTCGCGCTTTGGTGGGCACTGCCTTTGGTCGAAGTTTGGAGGATTCAGGCTGCCAATTCTGTGGTGCTTGCGTTGATGCTTGTCCCACAGCGGCTCTTGTTGAAAAGACAGCTAAGTGGGAGGGGGTACCTGAACGCTCGGAAACTACTACCTGCCCTCACTGTAGTATCGGTTGTCAGCTAGAACTTCAGGTCAAGGCTGGCAAAGTCATTAACTCTATACCTGCATCGAGTGGCATAAACCAGGGTCAAGCATGTGTCAAAGGTCGTTTTGGCATTGCGCAATTTATTCATCACCCTGCTCGTTTAGCCTCTCCTTTGATCAAACGGGATGGTATTTTAGAGGAGGCAACCTGGGATGAAGCCATCCAGTTGATAGCTGATAAACTGCCTGAATATAGAGGGGAACAGTTTGCTCTTTTGTCATCTGCTACCAATACCAGTGAAGACAGTTATATTGCCCAGAAATTCGCACGTGTGGTAATGAATACCAATAACATTGATAACAGCGCTTCCTTTTATCAAGCTCCGGTATTAAACCGTCTAATTCAGAGATTGGGTAGCAGTATCATTGCTAGCTCCATTGACGATATTGAAAATGCCGCTTGCATAGTGACCGTTAATGGCAGTGTAGCTTCTGTTCCACCGATTGCCGAGCTAAAGATAAAGAAAGCGGTGAGTAACGGGGCAAAGCTTATCGTGATTAGCCCATTCAAAGTTGAACTGTGTCGTTTTGCTGATAGCTGGTTGCAAAACTTACCAGGCAGCGAGGTCGCCTTATTCTTGGGCATGATGCAGGTTATCATCAATGAAGACTTAGTTGAGCAGGCGTTTGTTGACAAGCGGTGTGAGAACTTTGATGCTTTAAAAGAATCCCTGGCAGAACTTAAGCCTGATTTCGTGGAGAAAACCACGGGTGTTTCATGGCACCAGATTGTTGAAGCTGCTCGCTGTTATGCTGCCACCAAGCCTGCGTCCATTATTTACCCTTTAGGAAGCATTCTACTTAGTCACGAGCTGGATAGTGTGTTCGCTATTTCCAATTTGGCTATGCTTACTGGCAACGCCGGTAAGCCATCATCTGGAGTTAACTTGCTCGGGGTGTTGAATAACGCTCACGGTGCCTGTGATGTAGGAGCTTCGCCCGATGTTTATCCTGGTTGCCAGCCTGTTTCTAAAATGAGGCAGAAATTTGAAGCCGCATGGAGCTGCAAATTGCCTTCAATACTAGGGCTGACTGTTACCAAGGTTTTCGACGCTATTGATAGGGGACAGGTGAAGGCACTTTATATTTTCGGGCAGGATGCATTGCTAACGGCAATGTGTTCTAAATATAAGGACTTACTATCCAAATTGGAATTTCTGGTTGTTCAGGATGTCTTTCTTTCGAATACGGCATACCTGGCTGATGTAGTATTGCCAGCAGCGAGTTTTGCCGAGAAGGATGGCACTTTCACCAACACCGAGCATCGGATACAACTCGTGAGGAAGATTATTGAGCCTGTGAACCACGCTCGCCCCGATTGGTGGATAGGATGTCAAATCGCTCAAAAGATGCACGCCAGCGGCTTCGATTTCTCTCAATCCAGTGAAGTAATGAACGAAATTGGCAGCTTTATACCCTGGTATAGGAATATTGATGATGAACACTTCGGTATGCCCACTCGCGGAAGGGGAAAAGCTGGTGACAAAGCCAGGCTTATGCCCATTGGTTATAAAGAAGCTACCGAGACGGTGGATAGTGAATATCCTTTGATTCTTATGGCTCAACCCAGCCTCTATTGTTTTTATGCCAGTGTTGACGTCCAATCAAAAATGGCCGGTTTCAGCAGGCTTTGTGCCCGAGAATCGCTGGAGATAAGTTCAGCCGATGCTGTCAAACTCGGGATTGGGGAGGGAGATGAAGTCAGGATAGTTTCGCGGCACGGTGAAAGCATCGCTAAGGCGAGAGTGACGAAGGACATATCATGTGGCGCAGTGTGCCTTAAATTTCACTTCATCGACAGCTTGTTTCGCCTCACAGTTGATCCTGATGTCGTTGCCGAGCCATTTGAAATTAAGCTATGTGCAGTGAAGGTGGGAAAGGTCCAATGAATCATAATCGATGTGGAAAAGGTGGATAAAAATGTATCGGGTAGTAACGAGTGAGGATTTAGCCCCTAACATTCATTTGTTGACGGTAGAGGCACCAACAGTGGCAGGGAAAATCCAGCCAGGGCAATTTGTTATCGTTATGGTTGATGAGAAAGGAGAGCGTATCCCTCTAACTGTCTCTGATTGGGATGAAAGTGAAGGGATTATCACTATTGTTTTCCTTGAAGTAGGAATGACTACTTATAAATTAGCTCAACTTAAACCGGGTGGTCACATTTTCAGTCTTGTTGGTCCATTAGGTTTACCTACGCGTATCGAAAAATTTGGCACAGTTATTTGTGCTGGCGGATGCTACGGAATCGGTGCCATCTTACCTGTTGTCAAGGCATTGAAAAAAGCGGGGAACGAGGTTGTGTCAATCATAGAGGCAAGGAATAAAAGCCTTCTTTTCTGGGAAGAAGCTCTGCGTCAGGCAAGCGATAAGTTGATAGTGACTACGGGGGATGGTTCTTACGGACGTAAAGGCTGGGTCGATGATGTGATTAAGGGGATGTTGGCAGAAGGGCAGAGAATAGAAAGAGTGTTTGCCCGCGGATGTACGTTCATGATGATGCTTTGTTCAGAAGCTACCAGACCTTATGGTGTTGAGACTACGGTAAGTTTGAGTCCAATAATGGTCGACGGTACCGGGATGTGTGGTTGCTGCCGTGTATCTGTGGGTGGAGAAACCAGGTTTGCCTGTGTTGACGGCCCTGATTTTGATGGGCATAAGGTCGATTGGGCTTCACTTATGACTCGGCAGAATGCTTACCTTGAGGAGGAGACTGAATCTTTGAATGCCTGGGAAACAAAGGCAGTGGGGAAATAGCATGACCGCAGATGTCATTGTGAGGCTTCTTGACCTGTCATTGCGCCCTTTTTTATTGTCATTGCGAGCGAAGCGAAGCAAT
>DAOUSX010000137.1 GCA_030627025.1 Dehalococcoidia bacterium | reverse complement strand
TTCCTCGTGGTCTCGTGTGCCACAGTGAGCAGAGTGAGCTTGTCATTGCCAGCGGGAGCTGTGATGGGCTGACAAACCGAGAATAAGGTCAAGATTACCAGGAATACCAAAAAGGCTCTCCGTTTAGAGCGTATCAGCTCATCACAAAAATGATGAATATCGAACTACGTTTGTGTTATTAACTATTCTTTTTTTGGCATTAAGGCTTTTGCAGAGTCCACCACTCTCTTTACTGTGAAGCCAGGCAAGCTTAAACCAATTCCTGAAGAAATTGGGGAAATACCAATGAGCAAATCTAAACTTGGTGTGGTCATA
This sequence comes from Dehalococcoidia bacterium, assembly GCA_030627025.1. GTDB lineage: Bacteria > Chloroflexota > Dehalococcoidia > GIF9 > AB-539-J10 > CG2-30-46-19. The sequence continues at coordinate 3,714 of DAOUSX010000137.1, read as the reverse complement.
GCCATCAAAGCGACTATCCTGACCGCTAAGCGAGCAACACCTGAAGTGATAATAGCATGAAACACTTACGCTACCTCCTGAAGATTCTGGAATTGCTTATGAAATAGCGGCATGCTTTTTGAGAAGCCGAAATAAATTACCCCGTTTATTTGACTGAAATCTTGTTGATTGATTAGTATTATCGTAGTAAAATAAGCGTTCGGCTTTATAGGAGGTAGCGATATGGTAGAGATGTTGATTGATAGTATTCGGGTTAGCTTGATGAATAATCAACGCGTGGTGATTTTGAGGGAGAAAGGAACTAACTATTACTTACCCATCTGGATTGGTCCTGGCGAGGCCGACGCTATCGCGGTAAAGCTACAAAATGTGGAGCTACCTCGGCCGTTAACCCATGATTTGTTGCAAAGTCTAATCTCAACTTTAGGGGGAACGCTTAACTATGTCGTGGTTAATGACCTGCAGAATGACACCTTCTATGCCAAACTCTACATTAGTGTTGATGGTCAGCAAATGGAGGTTGATTCTCGCCCCAGCGATGCTATAGCCCTGGCGGTGAGAACTGGAGTGCCGATATACGTTGAGGAATCAGTGCTGGATAAAGCTGGCATCATGCTTGATGAAGAAACAGGCAAACCTGTTTCTGAGGGGAAACCCAAGAAAAAAGAAGGACTCAATGAGCAGGACATGAAAGGGCTGTCAGCATTTAAGGATTTTATAAACACCCTTGATTTAGACGATTTTAAGAAACGTAAATCGTAGTTCATTTTGAATGGAGACTGTGATGAAACAATGGCCAGCAGCGATGCGGTTGTTAATAGTTGGCTTTTATGTATCTTTCAGCCTTTTGATACCAACAGGGATAGGTCTCTGGGCTGACAAAAGAGCATCTCATGAATTCCCTTTATTCACCCTCATTGGTCTTGGCCTGGGCACCATAGTCATGATTTACGGAGTGTACCGCATGGTCAAGCCTTTCTTGGCAGAAGCTGAAAAAGAGCAGCTTCGTGGACCAGCGAAGATGCTTTCCAAGTTGACATCTTCAAAGCAAAAAAGGAACGAAGAACAGGAATAATGGCTAAAAGGAAGGTTTTAGGCTGCTCCTTAAATTTGATAATTATTCTCGCCATTGTTTTCCTGGCCTTAACTGTGATTAGCTTTATTGGTGGCAGTGTGGGGGCATTGATAACGGGTGGAGAACCATTGAGCATTTTTGCTGTTCAGCCCCCTCATCCTCAATTAGCCGCGGAGCATCCTTTTCCCAATCTTCCTATAACCAATACCATGATTACGGCATGGATAAGCATTTTAGTTCTTTTTGGCCTATTTTTTGCCGCCACACGTAAAATGAAGCTTGTTCCCCGTGGCGTTCAGAACTTAGTGGAATTTATCTATGAAACAGCGGCGAACTTTATCGAGGATCCTGCGGGAAAGAAATGGGGACGAATGTTCCTGCCTGTCTGTTTAACTATCTTTTTGTTCGTGCTGGCTAATGCCTGGATTAATCTCATACCTGGATTTGAGACCATCAAAATGAATGGTGAGCCTTTACTTCGTAATGCCAATACCGATATAAATGTCCCTCTAATGCTTGCTGTAGTCGCTTTTATCTCTATAGAGTATTGGGGATTTAAGGCAAAGAGGACTCGTTATTTAGAGACCTTTTTTAACTTTAAGCCATTGGGTTTGGGTTTTAAGCAATTGTTTACCGGTAAGATTAAGGCTGGCTTTGGTGGCATCTTTAATGGCATAATACTTGCCTTTGCTGGCATACTGGAGATACTGAGTCACTTTATACGGATGGTTAGTTTTACCTTCCGTCTTTTTGGCAATATGACCGCAGGGGCGATATTAACCCTGATAATGATATTTCTTGTTCCTTTTGTACTTCCTGCGGTATTTTACGGTCTGGAGGCATTCTTTGGCTTTGTCCAGGCGATGATATTTGGCGGATTAACCCTGGGATTTGCCTGTGCTGCGGTAATGGCTGAAGAATAAAAAAATAGATACGAAATCCTAAACAAACTTGAGTTTAGAATTTTGCTGAAAGGAGGTTAAGCTGATGGAACTTTCGGTGGATGTAGCTAGAGTATTAGGTGCCGGTCTGGCTATAGGCCTGGGTGCCCTTGGTCCTGGGATTGGCATCGGGCTACTTGAAATGGGTGCTATGAATGCCCTGGGGCGCAATCCCGAGGCAAGAGGACCAATAATGACCAATATGATTTTAGCTATCGCCTTTGCTGAGGCGGTAGCCATTTATGCCCTTATTGTAGCTATTCTGCTTATTTTTGTGGCTTAGTCTGATTCTACTAAGGAGTAAATAGACTATGGGTCTAGGATTAGATTTAGCTACTTTTCTTGGGCAGCTTGTTAGCTTTCTTATCCTGCTTGGCGTGCTTGTCTATGCTGGCTATAAGCCAATTCGAAAGATGCTCGATGAGCGGGCGAACCGGATAGAGGAAAGCATGGAGCAAGCTGAGGCGACAAAGCAAGAATATGAGCGTGCTAAAGTAGCGGTTCAAGAACAGATTAGTAAGGCTCGCCAAGAGGGGCAAGCAGTAATTGGCCAGGCAACACAAATTGGAGACAGGCTCAAAGAAGAAGCAAAGGAAGAGGCGAGAAAAGAAGCCCAGACTATTGTTGACCGAACCCGGGTTGAGCTGGAGCGAGAGCGGGATAAAGCTATTGATGACTTACGGCGAGAGTTTGTGGATACCGCTATTTTAGCTGCTGAAAAAGTTATTAATGAAACACTGGATAAGGAAAAGCACAGAAAACTTATCGAACAAGCGTTGGAGGAAAGCACTACTTTCAGGGAAGACTAGGAACATTTATAGTATGTGTTAAGAGCAACTTCATTATGTCATTGCGAGGAGCACCAGCGACGAAGCAATCCCGACAGTTATTTAGATTGCTTCACTGTGCTTGCGATGAATGAGGAGAAGAGCCGACAATAAAAGATTGTCAAAAATCAAGGAATAATGTATGCCGAGAATAGCTTCTGGTAAACGGTATGCTCAAGCTGCCTTCGAACTGGCAATGGAGAGAAACGAACTTGAGAGCTGGCAGGTCAGCTTGAGGAAGATCGCTGAACTGAGTACTGATGAGGCTTTTACGGCTTTAGTGGAAAATCCTAAATTGCCTTTTGAGGTCAAGAAGAGCCTTTTGGAGGAGCGGCTAAGTGATGCAAATCCCTTAGCTTTGAATCTGGCTTGCCTTCTGGTGAGCAAGGGTAGATTAGGAATTGCCGGCGATGTTTTACACGGATACGACCATTTGTTAGATGCTCATCGTGGTATCGAACACGCCGAGGTGATTACCGCTTTATCCCTGGCTGAAAAGGATAAAGAAAGGCTTTCCAGTCAACTGGGGGACATGGTTAATCGTAAAGTCATCGTTGATGCCGTAGTTGATTCTTCCGTAATCGGGGGATTCAAAGCCAAGATTGGCGATATGCTTATTGATGGAAGCGTGCGTAATAAACTGGAGATTTTAAGGAAGAGCTTAATTGGAGTTGGAAGATGATGAACATTGATACTGTTCGTTATTGGGGGGCGTGCAAAGCCGAAGCAATTTCAAAGCGAGATTCCTCGCTTACGCTCGGAACAAGCTCCGCAATCCCAATAAAAGAGTTGAGTATGGTAAATACGGCAGTCTCTGTTTAAGGGATGGCAGAAATTAGGCGAAGTCAGGGACGACCTCAACTACCACATT
>DAOUSX010000181.1 GCA_030627025.1 Dehalococcoidia bacterium | reverse complement strand
TACGAAGTTGAAATCCCCGTCGATTGCGTTGCTTCATTCGACAACAGGGCACACTTCTTTGCCCTGGATTATATGGAGAAGGTGCTTGGAGCCAAACTAGTCAGACCGACAGTCAAAATCCCACAGCCTCATTTCGAAATCCCTGATTCCTGGTTGAGCGGAGAAACCGCCGATATTTATTTTCCCCGCACTGTGGAAATACTTAAAAAGGAGAAAATAAACCCCGTAGCAACTATGGAGGTGTTCCCCAGAAGTGAAGGGATTCTCTGTGGGATGGAGGAAGTTAAAGCTCTGCTGGAGAAGGTGCTACCTGAAAGCAATAGTGAAGTCTGGGCATTATCTGAAGGCGAGCCTTTTGATGGAAAGGAAGTAGTCCTGAGGATAAAAGCTCCTTACCAAAGTTATGGCACTTACGAGACTACCTATCTAGGGATTCTTGCCCATTGTAGTGGCTGGGCAACTGCTGCCCGAGAATGCATTAATGCTGCTCAGGGCATTCCGGTGATTAGCTTTGGTGCTCGCCATGTCCATCCTTCAGTAGTCGGCGTTATGGAGTACTCCGCTATTGTGGGTGGTTGCACTGGTTGTGCCAGCACAAGTGGGGCAAAACTTGCTGGTATCCAACCCACAGGGACTATACCCCATGCTCTTATCATCATTCTGGACAGCACCGCTCAGGCTACACTTGCCTTTGATAAGCATATGTCCCCTGAAGTGCCCCGCATTGCTTTGGTGGATACTTTTGAGGATGAGGTTAGAGAAAGTGTAACTGTCGCCAAAGCAATGCAGGGAAGGCTGCAGGGTGTAAGATTGGATACTCCTTCGGAGAGGGGCAGGGTCACTGCCGATTTGGTTAAGGAAGTGAGAGCCTGGCTTGACCTTGAGGGGTTCAAGCAGGTGAAAATTGTTGTCAGTGGTGGACTTAACCCGGAGCGCATCAAATATTTCATAACCGAAGGGGCCCCTGTTGACATCTTCGCTGTGGGCAGTTACGTCAGCGATGCTCCTCCAATCGATTTCACTGCCGACCTCCACGAGGTAGAGGGCAAGCCCATCGCTAAGAGAGGCAGAATGCCCGGCGTCACCCCAAATCCCAGACTAAAGAGGGTGATGTGAGCTCGTAGTCTCTATGATGGTTTGAGGTTCTCCTTGAAATTCCTCCACCTTCTCAACTATGACCTTTTGCCACGGAGAACATTTACTTGATTTTAGAGGCTGCTTTCAATTCCTGGATTCTAGCCGCGATAGCTTCACGGGCATCTTCCGCCTGGAAGCGTCTGCTTTGAGCACGCAAATCAAACTCCATGGTTGCTTTTAGACTAATCTCAAGTGTAGTGTTTATCGCTCTCTTGGCTAACCCCAGAGCTCCAGGTGATTTCATTGCTAACGTTCCTGCCAGATCAAGGGCAGCGGCATCTAAATCCTGAGCAGGGACTACCTTATCTACCATACCCATCTCCAGGGCATCTTTTGCGCTTATCGGCTCACCGAAGAAAATAAGCTCCTTCGCTTTGGACAAGCCAACCAGTTGGATTAACCGACACGCCCCACCGGTGTCAGGGACTAAGCCTAGTTGGGTGTATGTCATTCCAAGCCGTGCGTTTTTCGAAGCTACGCGGAAGTCACAGGATAAGGCGAGGTCGCATCCTTCTCCCAGGGCATAGCCCTTTATCGCTGCTATTACCGGCTTTTCCAGCCTTTCCAATCTGAAGGCCGCCTGCAGCTTACGCAGGAGCGTACCAACTTCTAGCATGGATCCTGCGGCTAGTTCCTCGGCATAGCTGAGATCCAATCCAATGGAGAATGCCTTGCCTGCACCAGTTATGATCACCACCTTTGTCTCATCGTCAACCCTCACGTCCTCAGTGGCTGCCCAGAATTCATCAATGAGTACATTATTTATGGCATTCATAGCCTCGGGGCGATTTAAGATTATCCTGGCAATTCCCTCCTTTTTCTCAACTATAATGTTTTGCAATTCCGCCATATCTAAATTATAGCACAAATGTTAAAGAAGCGGTTATCATTACCTGAGGAGCTTATCGGCAGGAAAGTCGTTGCGGCTAGGAAGCCCTCTTTACCTCATCAACTATCTGCGGCAGTATCTCGCCGGTCTTCCCTTGAATCAAGTAATCTGAGACACCTTCATGGGTAAGCGGTGTTGGCTCTGCGTTCAGCTCGATTATTTTCACAGTGGTTCGGTAACCGGTGCCATAAAGTCCTGAAGGTAACGTTCCAGAGCGGGACCTTGCCATCAGGGGCAGATTGGCAAAGGGGTAGACCACTGCCGACGTTCCACAGATAAGCATCAGGTCGCATTCTAATGCTTCTTTCTCCGATTCCTCTGCGATATCTAAAGGTATTGGCTCTGTAAAGTGGACGATGTCATCCTTTACTGTTCCTCCACACTTTTTACAAAGAGGTGGCAATCTACCCTCGTCTCTTAGTTTTTGCAAATCATACTCTTCCAAATCATACCTAGTATTGCAGGAAACACACCTGAGTTTGAACGCATTGCCATGATAATCTAAGACTCTTTTGCTCCCTGCTCTTTCATGCAAATTATCGATGTTTTGAGTAATCACACATTTTAAAATTCCCATCTTTTCTAATTCAGCTAAAGCGTAATGACCGGGATTTGGTGCTACTTTTCCTAGATCTCCGAATAAGGAGGGGCCGCTCAATCTTTCTTCCCAATATTCCTTTGGATTTGCCTGAAACTTCCCATAAGTCTGATAGGCTTTTCTTTCTGCCTCGGGCTGTTTGGTCCAGATCCCTTTTGGTCCCCTGAAATCGGGTATTCCTGACTCAGTGGACATACCTGCGCCGGTTAATGCAATGGCATATTTGCTTTCCACCAAATCCTTTGCGGCGCGGTTAATCAGCTTCTCCATGTAAAGTCAACTCCTTCTATTTCTATTATAAGATTATCATTAATTTTCGTCCTGGCACCAAGGAATTCCTCAATCAGCCACAGGTTTGTTTCCACATGTTCGGTAATTCTGGGGATGGAATAACGGCTAATTCCCTCAGCTAACCCGGCATAAATTATAACTTGGTCGGCAATATATCTATCAACTGCAGCGCCAGTGTTAACATCCTCCATAAAATTTTGCGCTACATATCTTCCGATGGACTCCGACCTTCTTCCCGGTCTTCCTGC
>DAOUSX010000138.1 GCA_030627025.1 Dehalococcoidia bacterium | reverse complement strand
GACAGCAGCAGGCGGAGAACCTGAGGAAGATGCTGGTAGCGATGGCTGAGGACCTCCGCGTTGTATTTATCAAGCTGGCTGACCGGCTACATAATATGCGCACTCTTGGAGTTTTGCCGCGGGGGAAACGCCTCGCCATTGCTCAAGAGACTTTGGAGATATACGCTCCGCTAGCTCATCGTCTGGGTATCCGGAGCGTAAAATGGCAGCTAGAGGATTTGGCTTTTCGTTATTTAGAGCCACGGCAATATCATCAGGTTGCTCGTTTGGTAGCTTCGAAACGAGAACAAAGAGAAGGTTTTATAAACGAGGCTATCCAAGCGGTAGGCGAGGAATTGAACAAAGCTGGTGTAGAAGCAAGCGTTTTTGGCAGGCCAAAGCATGTCTATAGTATCTTTCGGAAAATGGGTAAATATGCGTCGATGGGTAAGGATTTTGGCGATATCTATGATCTTTTTGGCTTGCGCATACTGGCTAATTCAATTTCAGACTGCTATAAGGCGGTGGGAATAGTTCATAGTCTTTGGCACCCTATACCTGAAGGATTTAACGATTTTATTGCTAATCCTAAAGACAATGGGTATCAATCTTTACACACAGCGGTGATATATCACGGGAATGCATTGGAGGTGCAAATTCGGACTTATCAAATGGACCGAGTTGCTGAGTTTGGGTTAGCTGCCCATTGGCGCTATGAGGAGGGGAAAAAAGGAAGGGACTCTTTTAGGGAAGTGGCTTGGTTACCTCGACTGGTTGAGTGGCGAGATGTATTTGACAGCAAGGAATTTTTGGAATCCGTCAAAAGCGATATGCTCGCTAATCGGGTGTTTGTTTTTACTCCCAAAGGCGAAATAAAGGAATTGTCCAAAGGAGCAACGCCTTTGGATTTCGCTTTTCACGTTCATACCGACTTGGCTTATCGCTGTGTTGGGGCAAAAGTGAATGGCCGATTGGTGCCATTGAACTATAATCTCAATAATGCTGATGTGGTGGAAATCATTGCTGCTAAGGGGGAGAAAGAACCTAGTCTGGATTGGCTCAATCCTGAACTTGGCTATGTCAAAACTTCTCATGCACGGGCGAAAATCCGCCAATGGTTCAATAAGCAGGATAGGGCTCAAACCATTGAGGTGGGGAAGCAATTTCTGGGACGGGAACTCAAAAGGGCAGATATTGTCCTCCCAAGCGTTGGTGAAGTGGCATCACTATTTGGTTTCAAGAATATGGATGACTTTTTTGCTGCCATCGGGAGTGGTAACCTTAGTCCCTCTCAAATAATAGCAAAACTAGCCGTAAGTGAAGAGCGGCCTGAAGAGCTGGTTGAAGTTCGTCCTTCAAAAAAGGTTAGCCCGGCGAGCGTTAAGGTACTGGGTGTAGGAGACCTGGTCACTCATCTGGCTAACTGTTGTCATCCCTTGCCAGGGGATAAGATTATTGGTTATATTACTCAGGGACGCGGTGTTACCGTGCATCGTCGAGATTGCCCTAATATCGTTAATGAAGTGGAGAGGGAGCGGCTGATTGAGGTGGGCTGGGGCGGTGTGGAGCAAGTTTACCCGGTGGCTATTCAAGTTAATGCTTGGGATAGGATAGGCTTGGTTCGGGATATTAGCGTTATTATTGCTGAGGAAGGAGTAAATATCACTGACTTTCATGTGGCAGACCACGAGGACATTGTCTCATTGAATCTTAGTCTGGAAATAAAGGGTACTGCTGAGTTAGCTAGTTTGATATCTAAAGTTTACTCAGTTGGGGGCATAGTAAATGTGAGAAGGAAAGGAGGAGTGAATGCCTCGCATTAAGTTGGCTAACAAAACAGCTCGCGCTACGGAAAGAAGGAGATTGCGGAATAGTACGACAAAGAGCAGAATGAAGACTGCTATTGCTAAAGCGGGGAAGCTTATTGTAGCTGGGAATATGGAATTAGCGGAAAAAGAGACGGTAAAGGCGATAAGCGATATAGATAAGGCGGTAAGCGCAGGGGTTATTCATCGCAATAAGGGTGCTAGACTCAAATCTCAGCTAACAAGGGAATTAAATCAGGCAATGTCGAAGGGGAAAGGAGATTAGCTTTTTTGGCTGATAAAGCTCTTTCCAGAAAGCAAAAACAGATTATAAGCTTCATTCGCTGGTATTTGCGTGATAATGGTTATCCTCCTAGTGTTAGAGACATTGTTAAAGGATGTGATATAAGTTCTACTTCTGTGGTAGTTTATAATCTAAATAAATTGGAGCGAGCAGGCTATATTCGTCGTCAAAGCGATATATCGCGAGGGATTGAGCTTTTAGATAAACGCCGGGAGAAAAGGCTTGTATATATACCTATAATAGGAGAGATAGCCGCTGGTGAGCCCATTCCTGTGCTTGATCCCAGTAAAAGCGCTGTTACCTCTGATGAAGGGCTGGAGGTAAGTGAAGGCTTAATTCAAAGAAGGGGCAATATTTATGCTGTTAAGGTGAAAGGTGAATCCATGGTTGATGCCTTGATAGGGGATGGGGATATTGTGTTATTGAGTTACGGAGATGATGTTGAGGAAGGTGACATGACGGCAGTCTGGCTGAAAAAGGAGCAAGAAATTACTCTGAAAAAGTTGTTTAAAGAGGGAGAGCGCGTGCGTCTCGAGTCGGCAAATAGCCAGATTAGTCCTATTTACACTTCTGCTGATAATATTGATATCCAGGGGAAGGTAGTTGCTGTCATCAGACGAATGTTATAGGGTCACATCTTCGCAGATTTGGGGGAAACCAGCGTATACCAGTCAGCGTATCCAGGATTTCTTCCCAGTATTACCTGGCTAAACAGTTTTTGTAACTCAGCGGTTATTTTGCCGATTTTCCCTGTGCCTATCATGCGGTGGTCGATTTCAATGATTGGAGTGATATGGGCTGCGGTGCCAGTAAAGAAACATTCTTCCGCAAGGTAGAGCTCGCTTCTATCAACTGTTCTCTCTATGGTGTCTATGCCCAGCTCGTTCTTAGCTAGTTTCATAACTGTATCTCTGGTGATTCCAACGAGGATATTATCGGATGAAGGGGGCGTGACTAGCTTCCCATCGATAACCAAGAAGATATTTTCGCCACTGCCCTCGGAGACATGTCCATCATGGCTTAATAGTATTGCTTCATCATAGCCATTTTCCCATGCCTCGGTTTTAGCTAATGCGCTGTTAACATAGATACCACAAATTTTTCCTCGGGCTGGTATCATGGTGTCATCGACACGGCGCCATGATGATGTACCGCAACGAACACCATTCTGAATATCAAGATAAGCAGGAAGTGTGGTCACAATAATGAGAAAATCGTCTTCTAGGTCGTGAAGGCGAACCCCGAGAGCTTCGGAACTTTTGTATGCCATAGGGCGGACATAGACATCTTCATGGTAATTGCTTCTTTCTGTAGTCTCTATAGTTAATTGACACAATTCATCAAGTGAGTAGGATAGGTTGATTTTTAACAAACGGCAGCCATTGAGCATGCGTTTGTAGTGGTCCCTAATTCTGAAGAGGCAAAATCTCTCATGTTCACTATCCCAGTTTCCCCGAATGCCCTCGAAGCAAGCGGTGCCATAATGGAAAGCATGAGTCAAGATTCCAATTTTGGCTTTATCTAGCGGCATGAACTGTTTTTTAAAAAAAGCATAAGGTGGCATTTTGCCCTCTCGCTATAGTTTTGCTCAATTATACTTTTGCTGAAAGCTGAAAACAAGCCTCCTGCCGGCTCGCTTTGCTCCGAGTTGTGGCTTAAGGTGATAGTTAAAGGTTGTTGATAGGGATGTCGTTGCCTCTTTTTATGGATGTTGCGCTGTATTTCCTTCGGATTTGGGCGATAGCATTGTCTAGACGCTTCTGTTTTTCTGTATCAGGCTCCGTGGAACGGAACAAAGAAAGTTGTTTCTCTTTGCCGGTCAGAGTTGATACTTTGACGCCGATGAGGCGGATAGTTTTCTGCCTCTCCAGCAGGGTTTTGTTCAGTAATCGTAAAGCGATACTGGAAATAGCTTGAGTAGTGTTGCTGGCT
>DAOUSX010000094.1 GCA_030627025.1 Dehalococcoidia bacterium | reverse complement strand
TTTATCCTGTCCGGCATGTTCCAGCGTGAATATCCAGCGTATGCCTCTTCCACCATTTGGCTGGGGAAGGGGACGTGGCAGGGGATTTCGCGGTGGAAGGCGATGGTAGCAAAAAAATAGAAAGGAGGTGAGAGAAGATGCCATTTGGAGATGGAACTGGACCTAGGGGGTTGGGACCGATGACTGGTAGAGCTGCTGGTTATTGTGCTGGCTTCGGCATGCCCGGTTTTGCCAATCCCATACCTGGAAGGGCGTTTGGCGGGGGCTATGGAGCACCAATGTCGGCCGGGTTCGGCTTGGGCTATGGAGCACCAATGTCGCCCGGGTTTGGCTTGGGCTTCGGAAGAGGCTTCGGTCGTGGGCGTGGTTTTGGTCGTGGTCGCGGCTGGTCGCGATGGGGTGGTTATTATGGATACCCTGGGTGGTAAATTTTAAATCTTGTTAAGGAGGTGGAAAAATGTGGCCTTGGTTTGGATGGAATCCTTGGGCTTCGAGATGGCCTGGATATGGAATGCCTTTTGGGAATCCCTACGGAGGATATGGCTATGGATATTCGCCCTGGGGACCTATGCCTAAGGAGCAGGAAATAGCCATGCTCGAGGAGCAGGCTAAAGCATTGCAGGATGATTTAGATGATGTTAACAAGAAGCTTGAAGAGCTTCGTAAATAAACAGGAGGTGAAAAATGCCTAATGGCTTTGGAAGAGGCGGGTTTGGAAGAGGTGGTGGGGGATTCGGCTTCAGAGGAAGTTCTCCACCATGGCCCTTTGTAGGATTAGGTAGAGGAGGACTGCCGAGATGCGGCTATTTCTTCAGCGGAGCTGCGGGAATGCCTGCATCGCCAGGTTACCCTCCCTATAATGCTATGCCTTACGGAGGCAATCCATATGCTGAAGGTATGCCCTACGGCGGAGTGCCTATGGGGGTAGACCCTTATGCTGCGGGTATGCCATATGGCGGACAGCCGATGGGAGCAGACCCTTATGCCGGCGGCATGCCATACGCGGGCTATGGTGGCGTGCCTATGGGAGCAAACCCTTATGCTCCGCAGATGACCCAGGAACAAGAACTTGATTTCCTGAGGAGCCAGGCAGAAGCGATGAAAGAGCAACTGGAGCAGATTAGTGGTAGAATAAAGGAGTTAGAGCAGAAAGAGTAAGAAAGGAGGCAAGCTATGAAGGTTGCGATATCAGCGACAGGCCCCAGCCTTGATGCCGAAGTAGACCCTCGGTTTGGGCGGTGTCAATACTTCATCATCGTTGACCCTGAAACGATGGAGTTTGAAGCTCTGGAGAATTCTAGCGCCATGGCTGCTGGTGGAGCAGGAATTTCCACTGCCCAAATGATTGCTGGCAAGGGTGTGCAAATGGTGCTTACCGGGAATTGTGGCCCTAATGCTTACCAGACACTTTCGGCAGCAGGCGTTCAAGTGATCAACGGCGTTGTGGGTAGAATAAAAGATGCTGTGGAAGCCTACAAGGAAGGTAAGCTTCAAGCCAGTGCTCAGCCAAATGTGGCTGCCCACTTCGGTATGGGTGGAGGCATGGGTATGGGACGTGGTATGGGTAGAGGAATGGGTGTGGGTATGGGAATGACTTCAGGAATGTCACCTGTGGCGGAACCAGCACCTCAAGCGATAAGCCGAGAGCAAGAAATAGAGGTGCTCAAGAATCAAGTAGAGATGTTGTTGCAGCAGCTAAGGGAAACTCAGCAGCGTATTAAAGAGTTAGAGGAAGGAAAATAGGAGGTGAACTATGCCCATCTATGAATATCAGTGCACTCGATGCGGGAAAAAATTTGAAGTTCGCCAGTCCTTTGGTGAGGATGGGACTAAATTAAATTGTCCTAAATGTCGTGCCCCAAATCCCACAAGGCTGTTTTCCTCTTTCTTTAGCCCTGGCTCTAGCACAACCGAACCTTCGGAAACAAGTTACCCTACCTGTAGCTCTGGAGTCTGCGGACTGCCGCCAATGGAATAAATCTGCCAGGTAGGGCTTGTGGCTACTTGGAAGTACTCAGGAAAGGAAGTAACCGGAGAGGAAGTTAAAAGGGTTTTGAGTAGCATTACTTGTCAAGTGTGGCAAGGAGCTTCATAGCGAGGATTGTCCTTTCGCTAAGTTAAGAGCTGAACTAAATGGTTTAATAAAAGGGAAAGAATAAGGAGGTATTTATGCCCAGAGGAGATGGTACAGGTCCTTCTGGTCAAGGACCTGGAACAGGTAGAGGAATGGGAATGGGGCGTGGCGTTGGTAGAGGGAAGATGGGTGGAAATCGCCCTGGAGCAGGTCCCAGTGGTAATTGCGTTTGTCCCAGTTGTGGAACAAAGGTTTCTCATCAAGCAGGAGCGCCTTGCTATAATTTAAGTTGCCCCAATTGCGGTGCCAAAATGGTTCGGGAATGATACTCTCAGTTGCCAGTGGCAAAGGCGGCACAGGGAAGACGCTGATAGCCACCAGTTTGGCTTTTGCCTTAAGTGAAAAGAATAAAGTGCAGTTGTTGGATTGCGATGTAGAGGAGCCAAACGCCGATATTTTCATTCACTCGCACATTACCCAAAGCTATCCTGTATTTATCCCTATCCCTAAGGTGGACGAAACGAAGTGCACCTATTGCGGCAAGTGCGCTGAAGTTTGTGCCTATAACGCTATCGCTGTAGTTAACAAAAAAGTGCTCATCTTTCCTGAGCTCTGTCATGGCTGTGGAGCATGCTCTTACTTATGTCCTGAGTCTGCTATTACCGAAGAAGGGCAAGAAATAGGTGTAGTAGAGAAAGGTAATTCAGGGAATATCGAGCTAATTCAAGGAAGGCTTACCATTGGTCAACTAATGGCTCCTCCGATAATAAGGGAAGTGAAAAAGCATATCGATTCCCGAAATGAGGTCATAATTGATGTCTCTCCGGGCACTTCTTGCCCTGTGGTAGAAGCAATTAAGGGTAGTGACTTTTGCCTTCTGGTAACGGAGCCGACACCTTTTGGCTTGAATGACCTTTCCTTAGCAGTGGAGGTGGTTAGGGAATTGGGTATTCCCTGTGGTGTGGTGATAAATCGAGCTGGAGTGGGTGATGGGAAAATTGAGCCATATTGCTCTGAGCAACGTCTCCCAATCTTACTGAGAATCCCTTTGGATAGAAAAATTGCCACACTTTACTCAAAAGGAGTCCCTTTGATAGAGGGTATGCCTGAGTGGCGTAATGCCTTTTTTAAGCTTTTCCAGGACATCGAGGAGATAGTCTCAGTAAATCAGGCGGCGAAATAATGGACTGGCAGGAAGTTGCTATTGATGGTGAGAGTCATATGCGAAGGATGAGGGATATGTATGAAGAACTTGGTTTCGAAGTTCGTTTGGAGGAGATTCAACCTGAGGGATGCAAGCAATGCACTGAATGTTTCCGGGAAAGAGGGGGGAAGATCTACCGCATCTATGCCAGACGCGAGCAGGAGGCGGAAGAAGGTAAATGAACCAAGCGGCGATATTTAAAGAGTCCCTGAAAGAAATACTAACCATCGGTATTGAGCACAGTGATAAGCATCATGAGGATCTGAAAAGGCTAGCGGTGGAGGCCAGTCTAAAAGATAGCGAGGAATTAAGTCAGGGGCTTCTACAGGCAGCTAAATTAGCTGAAGCCTTAGCTTCAAAATTGAAGGAGATAACTGAAAAGATTGAATGAAAGAGGTCGTAGTATTAAGTGGTAAAGGTGGGACGGGGAAGACAAGCATAGTAGCTTCGTTTGCTGCGATAGCTAAAAAGAAAGTCTTAGCTGACTGCGATGTCGATGCTGCTGACCTGTACCTTCTCCTCCAGCCACAAGTTAAACAGGAGCATGAGTTTTGGAGTGGACAAACTGCATATATTGATAGTGAGAAATGTAATCAATGTGGGCTTTGTGAGGAGATATGCCGCTTTGGAGCGATAGAGAATTATCTCGTTGTCCCAATCTCATGTGAAGGTTGCGGTTTTTGTTCGCAGGTCTGTCCTGTTGATGCCATCGCCATGCATGAAAACATGTCAGGGCACTGGTTCATCTCAGAGACGCATTATGGTCCTCTGGTTCACGCCAGACTGGGCGTTGCTCAGGAAAATTCCGGAAAGCTAGTGGCGCTGGTAAGGCAGAATGCCAAACATATCGCTGAAGAAGGAAATTTGGGCTACATAATCGTTGATGGTCCTCCAGGAATTGGCTGTGCCGTCATTTCCTCATTATCAGGGGCAGATTTAGCCTTGCTGGTAACCGAGCCAACACTGTCGGGAATGCATGATTTAGACCGCATCATTGAGCTTTGTCGTCATTTTGGCATTCCTGCCCTGGTATGCATAAACAAATATGATATAAATGAGGAAAATTCACGTCAGATTGAAAGCTATTGTGCCAAGCAGAAAGCAGAAGTTGTATCCCGGATACCGTTTGATAATGTGGTTACTGAGGCTTTGGTTAATGGGTTACCTGTGGTGGAGTTCTCTGATGGCAGGGTCAGCCGGGAGATAGAGAATCTATGGCAGAGTGTGTCCCTAGCTCTGGGCGTATGAAGATTAAGGAAAGTGTAGCTAAAATACTGGATGAGTTGCCTGAAGGCGTGGAGTTGGTAGCGGCGGCGAAGGCAAGGTTGCCTGAAGAAGTGCTCGAGGCAGTTCAATCAGGAATAAAAATGGTTGGGGAAAATTATGTGCAGGAGGCAGAGGAGGCTTATGAGATGGTGGGAAATAAAGCGAAATGGCATTTCATCGGGCGTCTTCAGAAAAATAAGGTGAAAAAGGCGGTTAAGATATTTGATATGATAGAAACCGTTGATTCGGTTGAGATAGCGCGGGAAATAGACAAAAGGTGCCAGCAAATTGGCAAGGTAATGCCTATATTAGTAGAGATAAACAGCGGCGAAGAGGAGCAGAAATCAGGCGTGCTTCCCCCGGATGCCGAACGATTAATCAGGGAGATTTCGGGACTTAAAAATATAAAGGTGATGGGATTGATGACTATGGGACCTCGTTTTGGGAATCCTGAAGATTCCAGACCTTATTTTATCAAAACGAGGGAAATATTTGATAGGATTAAAAAGCTCGGTTTAGCCAATGTGGAAATGAGATACCTCTCTATGGGGATGACGAATTCCTATAAAGTTGCCATAGAAGAGGGTGCTAATATAGTGAGGATAGGAACCAAGCTCTTCGGAGAGCGAAATTATAAATAAAGGAGGTATTGAGTGAGAGGAGCAGATACAGTAGTCATTGGTGGGAGTGCTGCAGGACTGCCAGCGGCGATAGGGTGTCGCCGGAGATATCCACAAAAAAGTGTCATCTTGATTCGCAGGGAGGAGCAGGTGTTAATTCCCTGTGGGTTGCCGTATATTCTTGGAACTCTGGGCAGTCCTGAAAAGGATTTATTCCCCGACGCCATACTCACCAACAATAATGTTGAGC
>DAOUSX010000160.1 GCA_030627025.1 Dehalococcoidia bacterium | reverse complement strand
TTGTTGAGCATAGTCGTGGTATTGCTTTTCTCATCGCTGATGGTGTTCTGCCTTCGAACGAAGGTAGGGGATATGTGCTGCGGCGGATATTGCGTCGTGCCTCTCTGTTCGGGAGAAGGCTTGGCCTGCGTAGGCCGTTCCTCTCTGAAATCACCACCGCTGCCGTTACCAAGATGAACCACGTATACCCTGAATTAATGGTCAATCAAGCTATGATTGAGCAAATTACCACGGCGGAGGAGGAAAAATTCATCGGCACTTTAGAAACCGGACTTACTCTGGTGGAAGAGTTGATTGAACAAACTGTAAAGCACGGGGAAGGGTTCTTGCCAAGCGAGCAAGTATTCAGGCTTTATGATACCTACGGGTTTCCTGCGGAACTAACTGCTGAGATTGCCAGTGAAAGGGGATTAGCGATAGACCTGGCAGGTTTTCAAGCCGAGATGAAAAAGCAGCAGGAAAGAGCCAGGGCAACACAAAAGAAAGCTATCCAATATCTTGCTGGCACAATTAAGGGCACAGCCTCTGTTACTGGTAATCTCAAGGTAGATCGCATGGAGTTCATTGGTTATGAGACAACTGCCTGTCGGGCGAAAATCGTTAAGATAATAGTAGAAGAACAGGATGTCGACAGCACTTCTAAAGGTTCGGAAGCTGACATAATTCTTAATAAGACTCCCTTCTACGGTGAGATGGGTGGGCAGGTTGGCGATACCGGTAGAATCAGCAGCCAGAAGGGAGAGGTGGCTATTACAAATACCGCTAGAAGTCCCTCTGACGTGATAATTCATCATGGCAAAGTCATTGAAGGAAGCATATCTAGAGGCGATGAGGTAGAGGCAGAAGTCGATATTGCCCGTCGTTTAGATATTGCTCGTAATCATACTGCCACTCACCTGCTTCAATATGCCTTGAGGGAAATATTAGGTAGTCATGTGTATCAGAGAGGCTCTTTAGTGGAGCCGGACGGGTTCCGGTTCGATTTCTCCCACCTGGCAGCGATACCCGAATCGCAGCTCGCCGAAATTCAAAGTTTGGTTAACGAGAGAATACGGCAGAATTTACCGGTGAAATCGAAGCTCGTTCTTTATGACAAGGCTATTGCTGAGGAAGCCATTGCTTTGTTTGAGGAGAAATATGGTGAAACCGTTCGGGTGGTGGAAATTGGCGAGCCGGTACTAAGTGGGGAACTTTGCGGTGGCACGCACGTGAAATCAACCGGCGAAATTGGTTTTTTTATCATCATCAGCGAAGCCAGTATTGGCACTGGTTTACATCGAATTGAGGCGGTGACCGGCAGGAGAGCAGAAGCGGTGGCCGAGAGGAATTCTGCTACCCTGAAAAGTATGGCCGGGGAATTAAAAACCGTGCCTGACGAAGTTCATAGCAAGGTTAGAGTTCTCGTTAACGAACTGGAGTTAGAGCATAAGCATTCACTTTGGTTGGAGAGGGAGTTATCGCGGAAGATAACCGAATCATTGGTTGAGCAAGTCAAACAGGCGGGTGGGGTAACATTTTTGTCAGCCAGAGTGCCACCGTTAACCAAATCTGTCCTTCGAGAGATGGGTGACATATTACGCAGCAAATTAAACAGCGCAGTGATAGTTTTGGCTACAGTTTACAACGATAACCCCAGCTTTCTAGCCATGGTTACCCCTGACCTGGTAGCCAGAGGTTTTTATGCCAATGACATTATCAAAAAGGTAGCTAAAGTTGCCGGTGGCAGTGGCGGAGGCAAAGCCGAGATGGCTCAGGCGGGGGGGAAAGATGCAGCCAGGCTGGATGAAGCGCTAAACTCAGTTGAAAGTATCATTGCAGAGAGACTTTCCCTTCCTTGATGCTCTGCATTGCCCATATCTTCCCCCTTTAGGAAAGGGGGAAAGAGGGGGATTATAATCTCCTTGTGGGGTGACATATTTTGCTGTTTTACAATAGAAAGCTAAAAGGATACTCTAGACAACTGAGAAAGAATATGACCGATGTAGAAAGATTGCTTTGGTCAAAAGTGAGGAAAAAGCAGTTGAAGGGGTATCAATTTTATAGGCAGAGGATTGTAGGCAATTATATAGTCGATTTCTACTGTCCAAAAGCAAAGCTAATCGTTGAAGTTGATGGTGGTCAGCACTATAACAATAAGGAGATTAAGAAGGATAAGACCAGGGATGATTATATGAGAAAGCAAGGATTAAAGGTTTTGAGGTTTTCAGACCGAGAAATACTTGAGAACCTTAACGGAGTTATTGAAAGGATATATGGGGATTTGTAATCCCCCTTACTCCCCCTTTAGGAAAGGGGGAAATAGGAGAGGGGGACTTTATTTGTGCGTAATGATAAGCCCTCGACGGGAGAGGATTAAGGCTTGTCCTGAGCGAAGCGAAGGATCAGGTGAACATGCGCAGTCTCGGATTGGATATTGGGGATAAGAAAACCGGTGTCGCAATAAGTGACCCTGAAGGAATATTAGCCACTCCCTTGACTGTGATTGAGCGTGGAAACCAGGAGGATGTTATAACTGAGGTTATCAAACTTGTTGAGCGGTATCAGGTGGAATGTATTGTAGTTGGTTTACCTTATTCCTTAAACGGGCATTTGACTCAGCAAAGTAGAAAGGTGGAGGCTTTTATTGAAAAGCTCCAAAATGTCATTGCGCGCGAAGCAAAGCAATCTCATCTTACCGGGGTTAAGGTACAAATTTGGGATGAGCGGCTATCGACTGTGGTTGCTGAAAAGCTTATGGCTGAGGCAGGAACCAGGAAGGATAAACGAAAACAGCACCAGGATGCTCTGGCTACGGCTATTATCCTTCAGGGATTCTTGGATAGCTTGAACAAAGATTGTTAGTCCTTTCTGTGTGAAGGAGCTACCGTGTGAACAAGCTTATCCACTGTTATAAAGCGGTCTATCTCTTCCCGCTTGAACCTGCGGTCACCTCTTGTCCCGAGGCGAAAAGCATGAAGCAGCCCTTTATTGGACCACTGCCTTATTGTGTTGGGATGAACATGCAGTAGCCTGGCTGCCTCAGCGGTGGTCAGCATCTGCGGATTCATTGACTCCACTTTCATCTTAGCTCCACCTTATTTATCCTCATTTATCTTGATTTATGTTACTTGCATTTATGTTAACCTAACTTCTTTTCCCTGTAAATCACCCAAAAGTCCTATGGCTGAGCTCTAAAGTCTTTACCTTTGCCCCAAAAGTCTCGCGAAACAGGACGTTTGTTCCACGATTTGGAGGTAAAGTAAAGATAATGATATTGACTTGAAGATAATATATAGTAAAATAGTACTAGTACTAAAATCCAAAAGTAACAACAGGAGATGAAGGTTCTGGTTCTTGCTGAATCCAGGGATCTGGTGGAGACTATCTCTGTCATTTTAAGGGTGAGATGGCCAGATTTAAGCACGCTCTAGGCCACTGAAGCCAGGGAGGGCATGGACCTAATACATAGAGAACAACCAGACATCGTTATGCTTTATCTCGATTCAGCAGCTACTGTGGACTGCTTTGACTTCATAGGCGAGATTCGCAGCTTTTCTGATGTGCCTATCGTTATTGTTAGCCAACAAGACGATGTTACC
>DAOUSX010000091.1 GCA_030627025.1 Dehalococcoidia bacterium | reverse complement strand
GTTACCTCATGCAGGGCTTCCCAGGATGTGTAATGGGGATATGGGCAACGATAGGGAAAATAGCTGGCTGGTTCATCGGAGTAGGTGGATTGATGATGCTCTACGTTGGTATGGGTCTAGCGCTGCTTACGGGCTTTGGAAGAGTGATTCTGCCCGTCGGTAAGCCAATGTTCAAGTAGGCTAACCAGCGAACCTGGACTTAAGCCCTTGATTGCAAGGGCAATCGGAGATGCGGTTTACCCTGGCTGGGGTTTCTAACCCTGGCCAGGGTTCTTAACGCCGTGATGCGCACGAAATAAGCCACAGTGTTCAACAATTTATGGGGTGGCTATTTCGAGCGGCATTGGAATTTCGATCGCGATAAGGGCTATTCAGCAGCGGCCCGAGCTTTTGTAGCCTGGCTAACTAGACCCATGCAGTGAAGTTGACACCGAAGAGGCAGATGCATTAAGGCCTATGAATCAACTCTTTAAGTTGCTTTGGGTCGCTGCTTCTCGCTATAGCTTCTTTAACAGTGACCTTGTGGTTTTTCACCAGGTAAGCTAATGACTGGTTCAAAGTCTGTATACCGTCTTTAGCACCAAGCTGCATAATACCGGGCAACTCATAGGTTTTGCTAGTGCGAATTAAGTTTCTAACAGCAGGGGTAGCAATCAAAATCTCAAAAGCCGCTATTCTTCCTTTGCCTCCAATCCGTGGCAACAGTGTCTGCGACAGCACCGCTTCTATTATCTGGGATAGCTGTAATTTAATCTGGCGTTGCTGGTCAGGAGGGAAGACATCAATTATGCGGTCAACAGTCTGGACAGCATCAACGGTGTGCAGTGTACCCAGCACTAATTGTCCTGCTTCCGCTGTAGTGATAGCTGTGCTCATAGTCTCCAGGTCACGCATCTCGCCCACGAGAATCACATCAGGGTCGTGACGGAGAGCATGCAGCAAGCCAGTGGCGAATGACTTAGTATCATCACCCAGCTCTCGCTGGGCGATAATACATTTTTTGTTTTGATGCACGTATTCAATAGGGTCCTCGATAGTGATGACATTCCGTTTTTCATGCTCATTAAGATAGTCAATCATTGCGGCTAGAGTGGTGCTCTTGCCAGTTCCTGTAGGCCCGGTAACCAGAATAAGCCCTCTGGGTTTAAGAACAAGCTCCTTGCAAATCTGGGTAATTCGAGTTCATCAATAGTCGGAACTGTAGATGGCACCCGGCGGAAGGCGATGCTTATTGTCCTTCTTTGATATAACACGCTGACTCGAAATCCAGCTAACCCAGGAATACTATAGGCTAAATCTAACTCCAGCTTTTGGTAAAAAGCCTTCCGTTGATTTTCAACAGTAATATGCTCAAAAGCCTCCTTAACGTCTGCAGGTGTAACTGGCGGCAAATCTTGCTGTGTTATAAGCACACCATCGATACGCAACACCGGTGGGCTTGGAACCCTCAGATGTAAATCTGAGGCACCCTTTTCTACCATTAAGCGAAGAAGTTCATCTATTTGCATGCTAGCGCCTTCATAGCTGTAACAACCCTCAACTCCCTTCCGGGACTGCTTCCTCTAACTGTAGTAAGAACGTCCCGGTAAACCCAACATAGTTTCTCCACCGACATCTTAGTTCTCTGCCTAGTTGAAGTGCCTGGATGCAGGCACCGAAACTCTGGCTACCAGCCATTTTTGTTATCTTCACTTCAGTCCTATATTACTATATATATTATTATTCCAACAAGGAAGCATCTCCATAGGGGCAGTATGCCAAGATTTGTGCTCCAATAAAATGGTATGTTGCTTCGTGATTCTCCACTTATCCGGGTCTAGCTTCTTCGGCCTCAGCAGGCTATGTCTTGGTGCCAAATAATCCCAGGAAGAGAGCATTTCCCCCAGCATGGGAGGCATTAAGCTAAAAGCTGCTAAGTTCAGTGAAGAGCAAGGTGCTAATTGCAAGCATAGGCAAAGTATAACCAGAAATAGATATTCATTAATAAGTCCAAAGATAAAGGCGGAGACAATGCCAAAGCCTATTAACCATTTTCTGCTTAATGGGATTGAAATTTCGATAGCGATAAGTGCTATTCAGCCTGGTAGGCCCAGGTGAACCGCTTTTTATATCTTTCCAGTATGGCTATTGTCCTGGCACCAAACAGTCCCAGGAAGAGAGCATTTCCCACAGCGTGGGAGGCATCAAACCAGAAGCTGCTGAGCTCGGCCAAGAGCAGAGTGTTAAGCGTGAGGGGACCAACAAAGTATAGCCAGAAATAGATATTCATTATAAGTCCAAAGATAAAGGCGGAGACAATGCCAAAGCCTACTAACCATTTTCTGCTTATCGGGTTTGCCTCGCGGAAATTGCCCTGAGCATCAAGAGATTGCCACGCTTCGCTCGCAATGACATACTCCGGAGTGGAACGACGCCTGAATTGCCCTAGATAAGCAGCGCCACAACCTACCAAACCCCAGGCAAGCATCTGATATAGCGTCCAGGGACCCTGTCCCAGAAAGAAGTTGGAAATGAGGGGTGTCATCGCTCCGACCATAAAGCCAGCTACAGGACCGAAGACATATCCAGAGCAAATTATCAGGAAGGTGCATGGCTGAAAACTGGGAATGGCACCAAAAGGAATTCTCAACACCGCTGACATAGTGGCTAACATGGAAATCAAAGCTATCGCCTTGGAGCTCTGGGCAACTGACTCAAAACTGAAGAAAAAGGCCAGTATGACCAGGATAGCAAGCAGGGTTGCCATTAACGCCCAGTTCACCAGGGCATTTAACGAAGGCATTAACACAAAGCAAATAGAAAGACCCATGCCAAGAAATATCATCAATGCCAGCGGGAAATATCTTTTATTCATGCTAATGCCTCAATCATCTCGTCAGCAGTCAATATATCGCCAGGGACACCATAACTTTTAAGAGCCTGCGCCAGACGGTTTATCTGGGGCGAGAATAACAACGCTTGTGATAGCACCTCCCTCTTGGGTCCATCCACCACGATTTTCCCCTCGCTGAGCAATACCACTCTATCGCTAAACTCAGCCACCATCTCCACATCCTGAGTCACCAGAATTACTGCTCTGCACTCCCTCCGATATTCGTCCAGAAATTTCATTAACTCAGCCTTTAGCCGGTATTCCATCCCCCTGGTAGGCTCATCAAGGATAATTATCTGGGGCTGAGCTACCAGGATAGAAGCCAAAGCCACTCTTTGTTTCTCTCCACCACTCAGGAAGCGGGGATACTGGTATCTATATTGCGTCAGACCAAATCTCTCCAGCGTTTGATTAATCAATGTCTTGGCTTCTCCACCCTTGACTCCCAGGTTGTTCAAGGTGAAAGCAAGCTCCTCTTCCACGGTGTCGCAAAACAAATGGTCGTTGGGATTTTGAAAAACATAGCCCACTTTCCTGCACAATTCAGCCACAGTCGCTTCCTTAGCGTTGATGCCACCAACAGTAACATCACCCCTGGTTGGTTTAAGCAAGCCATTGAAGTGCTTGACCAACGTGGTCTTCCCTGAAGCATTCCTACCCATAATGGCGACAAATTCCCCGGGGCATACCTTCAAATTTATATCCTTTACGGCAACAAAACCATCAGGATAGGCATGCCATAAGTTCTTCACCTCAATTAGAGGCTTAAGATGAGATTGCTTCGTTTTACTCGCAATGACATAAAAGGGGGTCGCAATGACAGGTCCTTTATTGTCACCCTGAGCGATAGCGAAGGGTCTCGGGATTGCCACGCCTTCGGCTCGCAATGACAATGAAGGATGCTCAGAATGACGGGAAGCGAAGGATTCAGAATCACGAAGAGCTTCAGCCACTGCCATTCTGCCTTCCTTGACCGTCAGTGGAGTATTATCAATGAGGCTGCTTCGCTTCGCTCGCAATGACATTCCTCTGCTCTTTACAGCCTGAGCAAGCTTAATTATGGGAGGTATGCCAACGCCACTTTGGGAAACCTTTCCATCGCTGAGAATTGACCTTGGACCTCCGTCAGCGGTAATCATGCCATTCTCCAGCACAACAATCCTATCGGAGTGTGCCACCACCCTATCCAATCTGTGTTCCACTAATATCACCGTGATGCCGAGCTCATCATTTAGCCGCTCGACTACATTAAGAACATCTTCAGCACCTTTGGGGTCTAATTCCGAAGTAGGCTCATCCAATACCAGGATATCGGGGTAAAGCGCCAGCACGGAGGCTATAGCTACTCTCTGCTTCTCACCACCGGAAAGTTCGCTTGTTGCTCGATGGCGTAAGCTGGCAATACCCACTGTATCCAGTGCCTCTTCTACTCTCCTGGCGATAACCTCTTTGGCAAAAGCGAGATTTTCCAATCCAAAGGCAAGTTCCCTATCCACATCCACAGTCACCAACTGGTTTTCGGGGTCTTGAAATACCATCCCCACCATGGTAGCCAGTTCCTTGGTGGAATGCTTCATCACATTAAGGCCATTAACCTCCACCTTGCCAGTCATCGTTCCACCGTAAAAATGGGGTATTAACCCGTTTAGACAACGACACAGGCTCGACTTTCCCCCTCCAGAGGGACCGGTAAGCAACACAAACTCACCATCCTCGATTTCAAGGTTGACGTCGCGAAGAGCCGGCTTATCACTACCGCTATAGTAAAAGGTCAGATTCTTTATGCTAATCAAGAGACACCTTCCTTTTCAGTAAAGCCAGGATAGGCATAGTGTTGACCAGGAGTAGTAAAACAAATAACACCGCCCATTCTGAAGTAGTAAGGCTGACAGCCTCGACAGCGGGATAATATTGGTATCCTCCTTGTCCTAAACAGCGCAAGAATACCCCGAAAGCAATAGAGGAAAAAACGAACGATAAAATAGTTATGTCAACTTTACTTATTTTTAACTCCTTATAAAAAGTCCTCTTTTGCCCCGAGCCAAACGCCCTTGACTCCATTGCTTCAGCCACCTGGACAGCACGATCCAGAGAGTTAGATAGCAGTGGAATAGCGATAGAGGCATAGCTTTTAACTCTTTGGATACGCCCTCCCCTGTCGAGCTCCAGGCCCCTGCTCTTCTTAGCATCAGCAATACGCTGAGCATCATCAATCAAAGCAGGAACAAATTTAGTGGACAAGCTTGTCACCATAACTGATTTATAAGGTAATTTCGCCTTCACCATAGCCAACATAAGGTCATCAGGATGAATGGCAAACATAAGCACAGTGAAAGCAGAGATTATCGCCAGCAATCTCAAGCTATTTCCTATCCCCCAGAGTATCCCCTCCAGGGTTATTCGAGGAGCACCGGCTATGGGAATTGCAATGGGAAATTGATACAGGACGTTAGAGCCTTGATTGCTTACCAAGGCATTGATGACTATGATTAATAAGCATAAAAAGAAGGCGAACTTCATCACCGAAAGCCATTCTTTCCATACCCTGGCTGCCAAAATTACCGGTAATGTGGATAAAGAGAGTAGAAGAAGATAAACGGGACTATCGAACAGTAGAGCAAGGATACAAACACCGGCAATCCAGGCTAACTTACACCACGGATTAAGCTTGTGGATGACCGTGTCTTTACCACTATATTTATAGCTT
>DAOUSX010000195.1 GCA_030627025.1 Dehalococcoidia bacterium | reverse complement strand
TTTAGGGCAACAGCAACAGGGGCGGGAACCAATCCTTTAAGGGAGCCTTCAAGTTTTGCCACCTCCTTAATCAACTTTGCACTTAAGCACTGGTATTCACAGCTTGCCATCAGGCAAACTAATTCTATATCAGGTGCCAGTTTTTTATTCATTGCTGCTATTTCAAACTCTGACTCAAAATCGGAATTCATCCTCAATCCACGTATCATTGCCCTTCCCCCTTCCTTGCGGATGAACTCCACTGTAAGCCCGGAGTAAGATTTAACATGAACATTGTGGAAATCGGTCAGCGCTTTCTTGGCTAAAGCGACTCTTTCTTCTAGGGAGAAGAGCATTTGTTTATCAGGTTTATCATAAATGCCAATGATTAACTTGTCGAACAAAGCACACGCTCTGGTAATGATGTCAAGATGTCCGTTGGTTATGGGGTCGAAGCTGCCGGGATATACTGCTGTTACCATTGTTTACTCTCCGATAAGATAAATAGAAACAAATGTATCGCCATAATGAAATTGCTTAACCAGATGTAGTTTACCATATACAGGATTTGGTGAAAAGCGCTTTGTGTGGCAAAGCACTACCATAGAATTGGCTCCTACAAGCTCTGATTTGGCTATGGTTGCTACTACGTTATCTATAGCTGAAAGAGAGTATGGTGGGTCAAGAAAAATAACATCGTAGTTATTACTCAGAAATGTGATTGCTCTACTCACGCTGCAGCAATAAACGTGAGCGCTGTTCGAAAATCCTGTCTTTTCTAGGTTATGTTTAATAAGGTCACAGCACTTTTTGCTCTGGTCAACGAAATCAACCCATTCTGCGTCGCGGCTTAAAGCCTCGATGCCTAGAGCCCCGGTGCCGGCATATAAGTCAGCAATGCGCCGCCAATCACTGGGCATGTTCTGCAAGATAGAAAAAATTGCTTGTCTCACTGAATCTGTGGTGGGCCGAAGCGAGCGGTTTTGTAATGTCTTTAATTGTATTCCCTTGGCTTTACCGCCTGTTATCCGCATTTCCCAGTCATCCGTATTCTAGCGTAATTGGGTACGTGCTTCAACTGTGAAATTGATAAACACTGTCCCTGCTGTTGGAATACTGCCATAGCTGTGTAGGGAGACCTTACAGTGAGTTTTGCAAAACTAATCATTAATACTTGAAAGGAGTGCTGGATGACCGAGAAATTTAGGTTGCCTTGGAAAAACTATGCCTTCCAGACTTTTCTCGCTACTTTGAGTACATTGTTAGTGCTTGTATTCCTGAATATAGCGAATGCCGTGGTAATAGCAGCGATAGGTGTTGCCATTATGGGTTTTACACGGGATGCTATGATTGGGGTGGCAACACGTGTTGTGGTGTTATCACTAGCTCACCACTTTCTTAAACCGTTCTTAAGGAAATTGATGTAGACCGCATTTCTTGACAAATTTGCCGTGCACTTCTTATAATAAACATGAGTCAACTTACCTCATAGCTGTAGGACAGCACATTGTTTCTTGATTTAGCTAGGTTCATCATAAATAGTGGCTAAGTATATTTTTGTTACCGGTGGTGTGGTCAGTTCTGTTGGTAAGGGGATATCAGTAGCCTCTCTTGGGAAGATATTGAAAAGTCGCTCTATTTCGGTTTTGGCACAGAAGCTTGACCCTTATCTGAATGTTGACCCGGGCACGATGTCTCCATATCAGCATGGGGAGGTGTTTGTTACCCGGGATGGGGCTGAAACTGACTTAGATTTGGGACATTATGAAAGATTTATCGGCGTGGAATTAACCCGAGCCTCAAACGTTACCTCGGGTGAGATATACTCTACAATTATCGCTAATGAAAGGAGAGGCGATTTTCTGGGTGGCACCATTCAGATAGTGCCTCATGTGACAAATGAAATAAAAAGGCGGATCAGGCAAGTAGCTGAAATATCTAATGCCGCCGTAGTCATAGTTGAAGTTGGTGGCACAGTTGGTGATATTGAGGGGCAGCCATTTCTTGAAGCCATTCGCCAGATGAGAAGGGAAGAAGGGAGAGACAATGTGTTGTATGTTCATGTTACTTTTTTACCTTACATTGCTGCCACAGACGAGTTAAAGACCAAGCCTACACAGCATAGTGTCAATGAATTAAGGAGGATTGGTATTCAACCTGATGTTATCTTGTGTCGCAGTGATAGGGAGATATCGGAGGGGATAAAGGATAAGATATCGCTTTTCTGCGATGTGCCCAAAGAAGCAATTATCCCGTTAGTTACCAGTGAAAGTATTTATGAAGTACCCTTGATGCTGGAGGAATATGGGTTAGGAAACTTCATAGTCAATCGTTTGGGGTTGGAGGCTGGGGAGGCTAATTTAGATGATTGGCGTGAACTGGTGGCTAGGTTGAAAGCCCCTAAGGACCTGGTGGTCATCGGTTTAGTGGGAAAGTATGTTGAACTTCATGATGCTTATTACTCAGTGCGAGAGGCGTTGCGCCATGCAGCTTTAGCGCAGAATCTGGATGTGAAGATGGAATGGCTTAGCTCGGAAGGACTGGATGACAGCGGCGATAATAAGCTGGGACAAGTTCAAGGAATAGTGGTGCCTGGTGGCTTTGGCGATAGAGGCATTGAAGGCATGATAGAGACAGCTAAGTTTGCCAGGGAGAAGGGGATTCCTTACCTAGGCTTGTGCCTTGGGATGCAGGCTATGGTTATTGAATTTGCACGTGAGGTGTTTCATAATACACGAGTTAATTCTACCGAGTTTGATGCCGATACTTCTCACCCTGTGATTGATTTGTTTCCAGAGCAGCGTGGTATTACTGAAAAGGGGGGGACAATGCGTTTAGGGACTTATCCCTGCTGCTTGGTGCCTGGGACGAGGGCAGCTCAGGCTTATAATAGGGAAATAGTTAATGAAAGGCATCGGCATCGTTTTGAGTTTAACAATCGTTTTCGTCAGCCATTGGAGGAAGCAGGGCTTGTACCCAGTGG
>DAOUSX010000171.1 GCA_030627025.1 Dehalococcoidia bacterium | reverse complement strand
TGGAGGGAATACAAACTCATATTGGGGAGGTGATGCCCGAGAAATTGCGCACAGTATTGAGTGAGCATCTTCCTCGGGCTTTCAAGAACAGGGAACTGACCACTATAGTCAGGGATGTTCCTGTTGACTTCGCTCGAGAAAGCTGTCATGTGAGTACTTATGACCGAAACACGGTCGTGGATCTTTTTCGTGAACTCGAGTTCACCAAGTTGCTTCCCAGGCTTCCGCAACACATAGGTGAGAAAGGTGTCGTTGCTGGGAGCGAAGTCTCGATTACAGCCCATTATCAGGTGGTAAATACTGAGGGCGTCTTTAATCAGCTTGTCAACCAGCTGAGAAAAGCAGCGGATTTCGCTATCCATGTTGAAGCTGCAGGCAAGCAAGCTATGACGGCAAGGTTGGTAGGAATAACGATATCGGTAGCTTCTGGAGAGACATTTTACATACCCTTAGGACACTCTGGTTTAACTGAGCCAGTGCAGCTTTCCTTGGCTCAAGTCCTCGCTGAGCTAAAACCGATTGTTGAAAATCACCGAATAGGGAAAATCAGTTACGATGGTAAGCGTGATATGATGGTGTTAGCCAATCACGGGGTAAAGTTAGAAAATCTAAATTTCGACGTTATGATTGCTGCGCATCTCGTTGGCGAGAAAAATCTTGAACTCAAAGCACTCGCCTTTAATAGACTTGGTGTGGAAGCAATGTCTACTGAAGAGCTAGTTGGGACAGGTAAGAGCCAAACTTCGCTGGCCACGTTGGGAGTAGAACAAGTAGCTGAATATAGTTGTGTAGGTATTGAGACTGTAAGGAAATTAAGGGATAACCTGGAGGAGGAACTGAAGCAGCTAGAATTATGGACGCTTTTTAATGAGCTGGAGATGTCTCTGGTTCCAGTGTTGGTAGTTATGGAGAGGAATGGCATTGCTTTAGACGCTGGCTTACTTGGCAAGCTTTCAGCTCAACTGGGTGAGCAAATAACAAACAGAGAGGCGGAAATCTATGATTGTGTGGGGCACAGATTCAATATAAATTCGCCTCAGCAGCTAGCCAGAGTGCTTTTTGAGGAACTCAGGTTAACTCAACTTCGCAAAACAAAGACAGGATACTCTACTCAAGCATCGACTCTGGAGGCATTGAGGGGACTCCATCCCATAATTGCCCTTGTGTTGGAATATCGTCAGCTTAGCAAACTTAAGTCGACTTATGCCGATGCCTTGCCAGCGTTGATTAACGTTGAGACCGGTAGAGTGCATACCAGCTTTAATCAAACAGGCACTGCTACAGGACGGCTCTCCTCCAGTGAACCAAATTTGCAAAATATCCCGGTGAGGTGGGAAGCGGGTAGGATGATAAGGAGAGCCATTGTTGTCTCACCGGGAGCGTATTTATTAAGCGGTGATTATTCCCAAATTGATCTCAGAGTGCTGGCACATCTTTCTGGTGACCCAGGGCTTATCACTGCCTTTGTTAATGATGAAGATATCCATGCTGCAACCGCATGTAAACTCTTTGGCGTCTCAAGGGATGAGGTGAATCCAGAAATGCGGAGGATGGCTAAGACAGTCAATTTCGGCGTTATTTATGGCATGAGTGATTATGGACTGGAACAGGCAACTGAACTCAGCAGAGAAGAAGCAGCCCAATTTATCTCGTCGTACTTTGAACGGTATCCGGGAGTAAGGAGGTATATAGAGACTACCAAAGAGCAAGCTAGGGAGCTAGGCTATGTGCAAACATTGCTGGGAAGAAAGAGGTTTATACCTGAAATTAATTCCCCGAATCGGCAGGTGAGGGAGGCTGCAGAAAGAATGGCTGTAAATGCTCCAGTACAGGGGACTTCTGCAGACATCATTAAAATTGCCATGGTTAATGTACAACATGAGATGGAGAAACGAAATCTAAGAAGTAAAATGTTGCTGCAAGTTCACGATGAATTACTGTTTGAAGTGCCTGAGAGTGAAGTGAGTGCAGTGAAGGCGATGGTGAAGGAAGTGATGTCCCAGGCAGTGAATCTTTGTGTGCCGCTGAAGGTCGACATAAAATTAGGCAAAAACTGGGCTGAAATGGCATAATAAAATGGAATGGTAACATCGAGTCAGACTTATAAAAGAGGGGAAGCGGTAATTATCACGAAAACAATGCAGGAGATAGGTGAAAAACCTGGCGGCACCAGTTAGCTGCTTGGAGCCTTGTCGCTGGTCTCCAGCGGGGAAACAGGCTCAAGGAATAACACGTGAATTAGTTCTTGGCTTTTGCTCTCCTTCAGTGGTAGGATAGCTTTGTTGATGAAAATCGCTCGTGATGTTGGCATAACCATCCTGATAGCAATTGCTATCTTTGCCTTTCTTCGAGTTAGCTTTCAAGGCTATATGGTACGTGGATCATGCATGTTGCCGGGTATTGAAAACCAGGACTGGGTGATGGTTAGCAAAGCTTCTTATTTTTCTTCCGACCCTCAACATGGTGATATCATCATCTTGGAGCCCCCGGTACCGGCTAATCATCCATTTATCAAGCGGGTTATTGCTGTCCCTGGTGATACCGTGGAGGTTAAGGATGGCAAAGTCTACCTGAATGATATCGCTTTAACGGAACCTTATGTAGCGGAGCCACCTCGCTACACTCTGCCAGCCCGGGAAATACCTGAAGGTGAATATTTCGTGCTTGGCGATAACCGTAACAGTGCTGATGATTCACATATTTGGGGGACAGTTCCTGGAGAGAACATCATTGGTAATGCCTGGTTTATCTATTGGCCACCAGAGCATTGGAGGGGGGCGGGAAATTACAATTATCCTGAGTTAGCCAGCGAGCAGGAAGAAATAACGACGGTTTCGCAGACATTTGAGGTCGAATTTGAATAGCGAAGTAATGGATATATTGGAAAGTGTCGGAGCGATGAAGGAAGGTCATTTTCTGCTCTCCTCTGGATTGCATTCGCCGGTGTACTGGGAAAAGTTTCGTCTGTTACAATATCCAGTTCATACTGAGAAACTCTGCCGTCTTATTGTGCATCATTTTAAGGACCAGTCAGTGGATGTGGTTGCCGGTCCAACCACCGGGGGCATTATCCTCGCTTTTGAGATAGGCCGGCAACTGGGAGTGAGAAGCATCTTTGCCGAAAAACAAGGAGAGGCAAGAGCCCTCCGGCGGGATTTTGAGCTCAACGCTGGTGAGCGTGTCCTCATAGTCGATGATGTCCTGACTACTGGTGGCTCGATTAGGGGGACAATCGACGCGGTAAATAAACATGGTGGTATTGTCATCGGGGTAGGGGTTCTCGTGGACCGCAGCACGGAGGAAATAGATTTCAATGTTCCCTTATTTAGTTGTCTTCGT
>DAOUSX010000183.1 GCA_030627025.1 Dehalococcoidia bacterium | reverse complement strand
TTCTACCTGTGGAGTAGAATTTATGGGGACGACAATGCAGGCGTCGGCCATTTTTTGCATCGGTCCACCATCGAAGCCGCTAAATGCGATAGTTTTGCCTCTATTCTCATGGACATATTTCATCGCCTTTGGAAGGTTCTGGGACCATAAACCTGCCTTGTCTTGCCCGGATCCACCGTGGACGCTTAAGCAAATAAGAACATCCCCCTCCCTAAAGTGGCTTTTGAGCTGTTCCTCATAAAGGCTATCAAAGCCCTCGTCGTTTATAAGTGCGCTCACAAGGGGGGTGTTATCATTAAGGCAATAGACCCTGAACCTCTTCTCGCCTCTTACGATGGTTGTCTTGGCTAAATCGCAGGCAAAATGGGTGGCAGTGGAGGCAGAGCCGCCATTTCCGCAAGTGAAAATTTGACTACCCCTCTTCCAGGCATCAAAAAGTAGCTCTATCACCCTGTCTATATCCTCCACCGAGATGTCATCAATTACCATCCTCATATCGGAGAGGTAATTTTGGGTAAAGTCTTTGTTATTCATATTCCCCCCTTTAAGTGTTGATTAATATCTTGGCACCATCAAAATCAAAATGAAATCGCTCCCACCTGAGGCCCATCTTTTGCATAGCCTCCACTAGCCTGGGCTTATCATGATTGTTATTATTGCAGTAGAACATAAAGAATCCACCCCCACCAGCGCCTACTAGCTTCCCCCCCAATGCACCGTTCTTGCAGGCAATCTCGTAACACTCATCGATAAAGGGGTCGGTCATCTTCTGTGATCGCTTTTTCTTCGTCTGCCAATGCACATCAAGCATCTCACCGAGTTTGTCCACATCTCCCTTTTCCAAAGCCTTCCTTGTTTCCAGGCCGATTTCCTTTATCCGGTGGAGATTCTCAATGACCTCAGTGTCATCTATTTTACTCCTGTCGTCCTGCTCTAAAAGTATTTCCGAGGCACTTCTCTCAATCCCACTGTAAAAGAGCAATAGGTTGTTTTCCAGTTGGTCCAGGACTTCGGCTGAAATCTGGAGCGGCTCAACGATTACCTCTCCATCCTTTTCAAAGGTGAGGCAGGTAAGACCGCCAAAGGCAGCCATATACTGGTCCTGCTTGCCTATAGGTTCGCCAAGTATATCAATTTCTATGTGGCATGCTTCTTCAGCCAGCTGGCTCTGAGTGACGAAATCCCTCTTGTAGACATGAAGGGCATTAAGGAGAGAGACGGTAAAGCTCGAAGAAGTGCCCAGCCCGCAACTGGCAGGCACATCAGCGATAGAAACAAGTTCTATTCCATTGCCAATGCTCAGGAACCTTAATGTTTCTCTGAAAATATGGTGCTCTGCCTCATTAATATTATCTATTATTTCAGTCTGTGAATAACTTAAGCGTATGCTATCGTAAAATCTCCTATTGGCTGAGATGAAGACATATTTGCTAATCGTGGCGGCGATTAAGAAACCGCCATATTTTGAATAATATGACTTTAAATCTGTTCCCCCTCCCCCCAGGGTTATCCTGACCGGTGCCCTGGAGATTATCATTTCGTACTCCTTACAAACTCCTCAAATTCTTTTAGTCCTGATAGTGAGCCTATCTCGTAGAAGCGTTCCCCTACCTCGTAGGCAAGGAGCTCATGCTGCTCTATCAGTATGAAAAAGAGGTCATCCAAAGAGTAGGACTGGCTTTCCGGTATGAGTCTAAGGGCTTCTTTGCTAAAGATATTTGCCCCGTATTCAATATAGGCCATGTCCCCGGTCTTTTCCTTCTTACTAAACTTTTTAACCAGGTTCCCTTCAATCGCCGTATTGCTTCTATCATAACGGTCATAGTTTTTATAAACGGTCATAAGGGCAAGTTTATTTTGGGATTTGAAATACCGCATAGCAGCAGGGAAATCCAGAGATAAATATGAATCGCCATACATAGTGAAGAACGGGTCGTCTAGCATATGTTCAGCCTTTTTCAGGGCACCGGCTGTCCCGAGAGGTTTTTCCTCGTAGCTATAGTCTATATTCACCCCGTAATTCCTTCCATTTCCGAAGTGCCTTTCAATTTGCTCTCCCATATGGCCAAGGCACAAAATTACATCCTTTATCCCCGCTCTCCTGAGCAGTTCGAGTTGATATTCCAGGAAAGGCTTTCCCTGGGCTTCAACCATAGATTTAGGTCGTTCTCTGGTTAAATCCCCCAGCCTCATTGCCAATCCACCAGCTAATATCGCTACTTGCATATCTATCACTCATCGGTTATTCCAGCTTCCTTGATCTCCCTCAAGTCAGCGATGTACCGGCAAAATTACCCCCTTTGCGTAATCAACGGCGGCGACAATATCGGAGATGCTGAATGGTTTCTTCATAACGTTGAAAGGACCTTGCTCCAGAGCCCTCACCATTATCTCGCTATCTGGATAGCCGGTAATGATGGTCACCGGTACTTCAGGTCTGATTATTTTTATTCGACGCAGAAGCTCGGCGCCATCCATCTCAGGCATTTTCAGGTCAAGAAAGATTAGGCCAAAATTCAGTCGTTCCACATACTCTAGTCCGTCAGCACTGGTGTCGGCAGTTACTACTGCATGCCCCAGGGTCTCTAGTGCTTCTCTAAAAATCAAGCCTATTATTGGGTCGTCATCGACAACTAGAATACGAAGCTTCGCTGCTCCTGTTTCTGGCCGTAGCCACTCATCGATTGCCTCTTTATTGAATCTCCACTCATGACCCACCTTAACTGCCGGTATATTACCTTTCTTAAGCAGCCGATAGATGGTCCTCTTGGTAAGACGTAAGTGCTCAGCCAATTCTTCTACAGTCATAAGATGTGCCATATCAACTACCCTCATAATATTTGAAGCGTTTATCTACCTTTGGAGCATACTGATGTAGCTTAGTTACACCCGATATGACCTGTGCCACAAGGTTCTGCACCAGCCTGCTTAGTTTCTTAGCGAGTCCTGTTGTCATCTTAATTCCCTAATTGTCCTCTATAGTTTCATTACTACATCATTATACACCTTTTGTCAAGAGGTCGCATTGACTCACAATAAAAGTCTGAGGTAAGATGGAAAAAATGTACACCAAAGTCAGGTAAAATAAACAGACGGAGGTGTTCGAATGAAAAGGGTTCCACAGGGAAGGTACACGAAGGAGTTTC
>DAOUSX010000032.1 GCA_030627025.1 Dehalococcoidia bacterium | reverse complement strand
TACCCAGTTTACTGCGATCTCCGTTTCTACGCCTACTGGTGCCTTATTGTAGGATAGCTCTTCGGCAAGGATAAGCCGTTTCATGTGGCTCATCTCTAATCCGCCATATTGCTCAGGGTATGCTGGTGCCAACCAACCTTTCTGTCCCAATTTTTTTTGAAACTCACGAGAAATAGCCCAAGACTCATCGGTCTCCTCCCACAACAATGGGTCAAGCTCAAACCATCGTTTCGGAGTCTCCTTTTTAATCCAATCGCGAACCTCCTTCCTGAATGCTTCCTCTTCCTCGTTAAAGCTGAAATCCATCGCCACCTCCTGTTATCAATCGCTACTGTGGATGTATTCTAGTATAGCCTAGCAATTGACTGTTACAGTGCTAGATTATTTTATTCTGCCTGCTGACCTTCTCATCTAACTCATTGAAGGTCAACTCGGTATCTCAAAACACAAACGCTGTTCTATCATGACAGCCCTTACAGTCCACTGACGCATCTCTTCCAGTGTGAGTCTCTCGACCTGCTCATAATAGATTCAAGCTGCTTTTTCACGCTTGGCAAGTAACACCTTAGCATCCCAAACAGTCACATTTTCATCCCTTTGGTTTTTAACATAGGCCCTCAAAGTAACAGTGCCGGTATTTCCTTCCCTCTCCTTTTTGTCAATTACTTCTGCTTCTACATGAATCGTATCACCGATCTTCACCGGTGCAGTAAACCTAACCCTATCTATGCCGTAAAAAGCAAGAAACGCCAGGTCATAAGGAGGTGCCAGCGCTGAGGCTATCGAGAGCACCAGCATTCCATGAGCTATCCTCTCCCCAAACATGCTCTTCTTGGCAAATTCCACATCGGTATGAAGTTGAAACCAATCGCCGGTCAGAGAAGCAAAATTCACAATATCAGTCTCGGTGACCGTTCTTGCCCTCGTTGGCCCCAGTTTGTCACCAATTTCAAAATCATCGAAATATTTCTTGCCCTTCCACATATCCATGTTTCCTCTCCTTTAGCAAGAACAATCAACCCCGTGCGTTACTTAAACAGGCTTGAAATGGGCGATATCATAGATATCACCGTGTTTTTCCTTGCTCCATACGGCCTTGACCCGTGACACAGTCTTCATTTTTCCCCTCACCTTGTCAGGGTCGGATAAATTAAAACCGCCAATAAAATGCGTCAGGCTACAATCGGCTTTATCCAGGTGTATTTGCGCTATTATATATGGTGGTTCCTTAACTTGCCCGTAATATTTATAGTTAACAAGACACCATGTTTCTATACTGCCTTCTTGGGGAAGCTCAATCCACTCCTGCATATCTTCATAACAAATGGGGCAAAATGTCCTTGCTGGAACAAGAACTTTGTTACACTTTTTGCACCTGGTGCCTAATATCTTCCCCTCTTTTAAGCCATCGAAGAACCTCGTCCACGTTGGACCCAGAGCCCAATTATAGGGAAGAACCGTATCATGCCTACTTGTCCGATATTCCTTTTCGGGGAATGTAAAATCCACTATCTCCATCCTAACCAGGTCTTTATCTACTTTATACTTCTCTGCCATCTAAGTCCTCCTTTTTCTATAGTTCTGAGCCAAGTATCGTTACCCCATTAAATTGCATGGCGCCTCCCATAGCATGGGAGAGGGCTAATTTTGCCCCTTCAACTTGATGTTCTCCAGCCTTGCCAGTAACTTGCAATGCTGCCTCAGCTACCCTGATAAGCCCAGCAGCACCAATGGGATTGGTACAAAGAACACCGCCTGAGGGGTCACAGGGAAGCTCACCACCGGGCGAAAATGTGCCTTTAATTACATAGTCAGGAGCCTCTCCGGGAGGACACAGCCCCAAACACTCCAAAAACATCAATTCCTGGTAACTAAAAGGATTATATACCTCGGCTACATCTAGCTCCTTTAGAGGGTTAGTGATACCTGCCTCCTTATAAGCTTCCTTAGATGCCTCAATGGTGCTTTGCCACACCGCTTTACTGCTATCACCAATAAAATATTCTTCACCTCTGAAACCTATCCCTTTAACCCAGGCAGGCTTTTTACAAATTTTCTTAGCCTTCTCCTCCGAGGCGAAGATCACAGCACAAGCGCCATCCGATATAGGACAAACATCATAAAATCGAACGGGATAGGTAATGATCGGGGCGTTTGTAATATCTTCTTTACTGAGCTTCACTCTGATGTGGGCAAGGGGATTAGCAAGGCCACCATCGTGGGAATCTACCGATACTATTGATGCAGCCTCCCTGGCCTTAGCATCATCAATGTGATAATATCCCATCCACTCGCGAGATTGTAACGAGAAGGCTATGGGGGCACCACCGATCACCACCTGCAGGAATGGTTCAAGTATTGTCATCATAGTTGCTTGTGCATCGCCCTCATTCTCTTTCTCTGAAGCAATAGCCAAGATAACATCCGCCATTCCCGAGGCAACCCAGTGAATAGCTGTATGGGCTACAGACTGCCCCGTAGAGCCACAGGTTTCCGTCCTCAATAGTGGCTTGCCCACTACACGCAGAGCATCAGCAAAGTAAAAATGGTTGTAGGCAACCCCCTCCATCATGGAGGGCATGCTACCATAAACGACACCATCCACATCCCTGGGAGTTATTCCCGCATCCTCAAATACCTTCTTCACTGCCTCTCTGACCAAATCGGGATAACTTAAATCATCTCTTCTACCGTGCTTCGTTTGCCCTGTTCCAATAACTGCAACTGCTCTTCCCATGTCTTATCACCTCCTCTCTGTTATTCAATTATTTTCCAGTAATCTATATCCCGGAAATTGCCTTGCCTCTTCCTACGCCATACCGCCCTAACCCTGGCTCCAACCTTTACTTTCTTAGTCACCAACTCAAAATCCTTTATATCAAACCCGCCAATTTGAGTCCACATCCCCGTGCCACAATCAACTCCATCCAGCTTTATGGTAGCTCCTATTAGTGGAATCATGTCCGGAGTCACTCCAAAATAAGTATAGTTGACATAGCTCCAGGTAACTATAGTACCTTCTTGAGCGACCTCAACCCATTCCTCCATAGGTTCGAAGCATCGGGAGCAAAATGGTCTTGCCGGAACAAGAACCCTGCCACATTTGTTACACTTGGTACCAAGTATCTTCTTTTCCTTAAAGCCTTCAAAAAACCTGGTCCATGTAGGTCCTAGGGCCATTTCATATGGGACCATGCCCATAGCAGCAACCTTTCTTGGTTTCTCTTTTTGTTCCGCCATTTAATTTAATCCTCCTCTCATGGGTTTTATTACCTCTCCTAACTTCCCAAAATTACCACTCCCTGCCACTGTCCACAAAAGCCATATGTTGAATGGGCTAAAGCGGTATTCACCTTTCCGTCTACCTGGTGCTCCCCAGCCTTGCCCTTGATTTGTAAAGCAGCTTCAGCAACACGGTAAAGCCCTCTCGCCACATAGGGATTCATCGCCAAGACACCACCAGAAGGATTAACCGGCAGAGCTCCGGTTATCTGTGTAACACCGCTGTCTATTAATTTGCCACCCTGTCCTTGAGCACAAAATCCTAACTGCTCACACCACAAAAGCTCTTGGAAGGCATAAGGTTCGCATATCTCCGCAACATCGATTTCTTTCCTCGGATCGCTGACCCCAGCCATCTTATAAGCACTTGCTGCTGCAGCCTTTAGCTGAGTATCCAGCAAATCTCTATCTCCAAGGTAAAAAGTGTCCATAGAGGAACCCCAACCTTTAAACCAGACAGGTTTATCGGTTAACTTCTTGGCTTTTTCCTCAGAGGCCAGGAGCATAGCACAGACACCCTCTGACTTAGGGGCACACTCCATAGCCTTTAAGGGGTCACAAATTCTCTCTGAATTGAGAACATCGTCAACATTGACCCTCTTCTTTATATGAGCATAGGGATTAAACAAGGCGTTGCCTAGATTCTTTACCACGACCTTGGCACATTGCTCTTCTGTAATCCCATATCGTTGCAGATAAAGCCTCATCTGCATGGCTGCTGCGGTGGTCTCCTGGATACCAACGGGTCTCGAGTAAAATGGATCGGCAACAAAACTTGTTAGCGTGTCATTCTCTGGATTCTCAGATCCCTTGATGAGCCCTACAACTAGCACCGTATCATATCTGCCTTCCATAATGGGCATACAGCCATAAACAAACGCTGTGATAGCATCTCCCTCCTCGCGCGAGGCCGGTTTCATGAATGCACCACTAGCGTCCCAGTCAAAGGCATTAGCGCAGGACATGCCACTATGAAAAACGTCTGTTGCCGCCAGTATATACATGTCCACTTCGTCTCGCCTCATATCCACCTTGTCAAGGAGTTCTTTTACCGGCTTGTATGTGAACTCCATCAAGCTCAGGGGCGACTCAACACCCGAGCTTTGGGTTACTTCAACGATTCCAACCTTTTGCATAATTTCTCCTCCTTCCTATTCTTATTCTGTGAAATTACAACCTACTTCGCCAATTCTCCAGCTGCATATGGGTTGAGATGAAATGTTAGCATAGTAATGGAGAAATATCTAGCTATTTAATGGAGAAATATCTAGCTATTTATATGACCAGTTTATGCCTTACGTTCTTTTTTTGTTGGCGGTGTCTAAAAAGCCGCGATTCTGGTGATTTGAGTTCTTGGCTCTGCCAATTAAAAACAGCTGTTACCTTCTTTTTGCTGCTGGAACCGACTAACCTGATTCTTCGCTGGATTACAGCTAACTGAGAATAGGGCTGCATGCCAGCTTTGCCTCTCTGCTCTTTCGCTGTATGTTATATTGAACACATTTGGCTAAAATGAATTTTGGAGGGAATTGAATACCCATAGAAGTCAGGCTATTATATTTCGTATCATAAGGAGGTTTAAGCATGAATTTTGATTTAACTGAAGAGCAGAAGATGCTCAAGGAAATGGTTCGGGAGTTCAGTGAAAGGGAAATAGCTCCTCTAGCTGAGGAAATGGATCGAGAAGAAAAGTTCATAGAGGGCTTATGGGAAAAGGCAAAGTCTTTAGGTTTCTTGGGTATGGGGATACCTCCTGACTATGGTGGGACACTTAGTGACTATCTTTCCCTTGGGCTTATGGCAGAGGAATTAGCCAAGGTTGATGCCGGTGTGGGTGTAGTTTACGGGGCACATGGTCTACTTTGTGGCAATAATATTGCCCGTAATGGCACGGAGGAACAAAAGAAGAAATATCTGCCAGTTTTAGCACGAGGCGAAAAAAGGGGTTGCATGGGGCTAACAGAGCCAGAGTATGGCTCAGACGCTGTATCACTTAAGACAAGGGCCCGTAAGGTAGGGAATGAGTATATCCTAAACGGCAGCAAAACATTTATATCCAATGCGCCTATTGCAAATATAGCTGTTATATACGCAACTCTGGATCCATCTCTTGGAGCGAAAGGATTGTGCACCTTTATAGTAGAGAAGGATTTTCCTGGTTATCATGTGGGTAGAGAGTTCTCAAAGATGGGTCTGCGCTCTTCCCCAACCGGGGAGATCATCCTGGAGGATTGCCATGTTCCGGAGGCTAATCTTTTAGGTGGTGTTGAGGGAAAGGGGGTAAAGCAAATGTTTTCTGGACTTGATGTGGAAAGGCTTATGTGGAGCTCTCTTGCCATAGGTATTGCCCAGGCTGCTTTTGACGCATCTCTTAAATATGCCAAGGAAAGGCAGCAATTTGGTCAGCCTATATTTGACTTCCAGATGATACAGGATAAGCTTGCTACGATGTCGGTGGAGATCGAGGCTGCTCGACTGCTGACATATAAGGGCTTAACATATTGGGATCAGGGTAATTTTAAAGAGGGTAGAATGTTGGCTGCACAGGCGAAATCCTATGCATGCGAAATGGTAGTCAGAGTTACAGGAGAGGCAATACAGATCCATGGAGGTTATGGCTATATGAAGGATCTTCCAGTGGAGCGGTATATGCGAGATGCGAAGGTGTTTCCTATTGGGGCAGGGACCACGGAAATTGAAAAACTTATTATCGCTAACTACCTAAGATAGAGTTATATCGTTGGCTTAAATACCTTCATAGTATCTATCCCCAGAGTTATGGAGTTTGAGGCCCCAGAAGGTTCACTTGGCCTTTTTCGCCTCCTCTTCCCTTAATACCCTTCTTAAGACCTTGCCTATGAGACTCTTAGGCAATGTGTCTCTAAACTCAATTATCCGTGGCACCTTGAACGTAGCCAACTTCCCTTTGCAAAAATCTATTATCTCTTCTTCGCCTATTTTGCCTTTGAATTCATCCTTTAAGACAATGAAGGCCTTTACTGTTTCCCCTCTATATTCATGGGGTACACCTACAATCGCTGCCTCGCTAACTGCTGGGTGTTTATACAGGACATTTTCTACTTCGACCGGGGCTATATTATATCCTGAGGCAACAATCAGGTCCTTTATCCTATCAACAAAATATACAAAATCCTCTTCATCGATATAGCCACGATCTCCTGTCCTTAGCCAACCATCGCTCCGAAATGTTTCTTTCGTTTCTTCTGGCTTGTTCCAATATCCTTTTGCCACCTGCAGTCCTCTAAAGAGAATTTCGCCCTGTTCATTTCTAGGCACGACACGACCACTGTCATCCACGATCTTGACTTCTGCATACGTAGGATAACCAATGGAGTCAGGCTTTTCCTTTCCTGATCCCGGGATACACATGCTTCCACCACTGTTGGTCTCCGTCATGCCCCATCCATTGCTTAGGCCAATACCTGTGACACTCTGCCACTGTTCCTGAACAGCAGGAGGCACAGGCGCACCACACCCGATTGTAAGCTCGAGAGTCCTTAGATCATACTTGTTTAAAAGGTCTTCTCTGGACATTAGTGCAATGAACAATGTAGGAGGCGCAAATAACACATTTACGCCATACGTTTGAATGAGTCTAAATGTCTCTTCCAGATCGAATAAAGGCATTGGGATTACTGTGCCACCTTGATAGAAGGTGGGGAGCGGATGCAGGAGATATCCTGCGGTATGGAACATAGGCATAATGGAATAGTTTACTTCTTTTCTACCTTCCAACAATTTTTCGGCTGCGTGAAAATGAGTCAGGCTGTTATAAACCAGGTTGAAATGGGTCTCCATCACACCTTTTGCTCTTCCCGTGGTTCCAGCAGTATATAGTAATAGGGCGATGTCGTCTTTAGGTCTACATTCAAAGGATTCCTTTAAGGGGGCGTATTTCTCTATAGAATCAAAGAAATCGAGAGTTCCATCTATCTTCTTCTTGGGTATATCCCATAAGGGTTTTGCCGCCTGAGAAATCACTGCATCATCAGCTGCGAAGTCCTTTACGTTGGTAACAACTATATGCTCGATCTTTTTGTCCTCTTTTAACCGTTTTACCCTTTCATAAACCAGATCCAACGCTAAAACTATCTTTGCACCGGAATCGTTAACCTGATAAGCAACTTCTTCCTCTTGATACATCGCATTTATTGGTGTATGGATGGCACCTATTTGGGCAGCGCCGAAAAAGGCCACCCAGTGTTGCAAGGAATTTGGTAATATGGCTGCAACTACATCGCCCCTTTTTATACCCAAATCCTTGAGGAACGCAGCGTACTTACCTATCATTATATCCAGGTCTCTATAGGTTATCTTTTTATCAAAAAAGATTATGGCTGTATCATCCGGTTGCCTGTTTACAGTCTCTTTAAAAAGACCATATATTGATACCTCCGGTATTGCCGGCATTTCTCCAAGGTACCAGCTTGGGTGACTGATAATATAAGAATCGCTTGGAGTATAACCTTTGCTCTCATCTATCCACTGCTTTGGGTATCCTATCCTTTCATAGCACCTGTAGAACTCTTCATCGTAGAAATTATCACCCGCCTTAAACCTGGGAGCCATTAATTTTGCCATGAGCCCTCCTCCTTTTAGTTATAAGTAACATTGCGAAATATATAACAAATCTTGCGGGTTCTCAAACCCGAAGCTAAAAGGTTCCTGCCCGAATTGTATCCCACGGGTTCCCGACGTAAAACCTTTCCGGATTAAGGCAAACACAAAATCTGGCATCGGTTACGTGGGCTGCACAAGTTACACCTTTTAGCAAATGCATAACGGTAATTGACATGAAGGCTTTGTATTACTATAATCCTCCCAGAAGGAGGGGGTCGGTGTGGCTTTTTATTTTGTGGAAACGGGGTTCAGATGGTCATGGAGGTTCAAGTCGTCTCGCCCGGGCTTTCCATAGAGTTAATGAGTTTCCAGGCATTTAAGTTAAGCGAGGAGAGGTAGAGCATGGCAGGAAAGTATATACTGGCCCACGATGTAGGGACCGAGGTTAATAAAGCGGTCCTCTTTGATACTGAAGGGAAGATAGTAGGCTTAGATTCTGAG
>DAOUSX010000101.1 GCA_030627025.1 Dehalococcoidia bacterium | reverse complement strand
CGTGGTTACCCTGAATTACCAACCCGCTCTTTCATTGATGGCTATATGTGTTTTATGGCAGCATGCATCAAAAGCATTGGCATAATTTACGTGGTTACCCTGAATTACCAACCCGCTCTTTCATTGATGGCTATATGTGTTTTATGGCAGCTAGTTCTGGATTATCCCAGATTATCTTAAGTGGTAATGAGAGAATATATCATCAAGGGCATATTCGTCCGCGTGGCCCTCTATCCGCGACAGATTACCAACTTTACCGGCAGCATGGTAAACGAATGATGGAACTAAAGCAACCTTTGATTATCAATGATGAAAAATGGGGGCTGGGTGGGGAAAACCTCCCAGAGGCGTGAATCCTTCTCAAATAAATATTGAGTATGAGGCTTCAGAATGTCGTTCAAAAAATAGAACCTATTCTTACTCGGCTGTATTATCGATTAAGTTATCCCTCTTCCCCTAATTTGAGAGGAGACCGCGATATAGAATATTCATGGATTGCAGCTAATTTACCTAAAGACCCTGGGAGAGCCTTAGACTTTGGATGTGGCACAAGCTACTTAGCGCTGATAGCAGCACAACGGGGCTTTGAAACTACAGCGATTGATTTAATACCGGTTCGCTGGTTTTATATCCACCCAAAGCTTAACTTTATTCAGAACGATATTTTTGACTCAGGTTTTGCACCGGAGACTTTTGACCTCATCATAAATTGCTCTTCGATTGAGCATGTCGGTTTAGTAGGGCGATATAATGTTAAACAAAGCCGTCCTGACGGAGACATCGAAGCGATGGCTGAGATGGAAAAGCTTTTAAAACCAGAAGGTAGAATGTTATTAACTATACCTGTTGGTCAAGATACGGTTTTCCCTTCCCTCCATCGAGTTTATGGCAAGAGGAGGCTGCCTAGTTTGTTGGATGGCTATATTATTGAAAAGGAAGAATACTGGATTAAAAATGATAGAAATCAGTGGATATTAACAGAAAAATCAAAAGCGCTTGATTTAGAACCAAACCGAAATTTTTACGGATTGGGGTGCTTTGTTTTGCAAGCTAAGAAATAAAAAACTAACTAGAAACCCACTCGGAAATTCCACTTAAGATAGTATAATCCCTAAGGCGCTTACAAGGCGGAGTTGGAAAATGGCAGAATCAGAAAAACGGATTAGGATTCTTTATGTTTGCCCTCTGGCTCACTGGGCTGGCCATCAACCCCATGCTGCAATAAAGGAAAGTTCTGCTTTGGTTAAAGC
The DNA here is from genome assembly GCA_030627025.1 of Dehalococcoidia bacterium. Lineage (GTDB taxonomy): Bacteria > Chloroflexota > Dehalococcoidia > GIF9 > AB-539-J10 > CG2-30-46-19. The sequence continues at coordinate 3,712 of DAOUSX010000101.1, read as the reverse complement.
GGGTGTAGAGGTTTCTTTATGCACCTTCCAGGGTATTCTTGATCAAAAAGAGCCTCAGACAATACTTCATAGAACAGTGGTTTCAAGTTGGGCGGGCTTTCCATTAGGCATCCTCACACATTTACTGCGTGTTTCAGTTAAGACAAAGCCGACAAAGGGGCTTGCATGGTTCCTGGAGGTTGCTGCGACATTATTCTTGGCGGTTAGATTAAGAAAGACTTTTAAGTATGATGTAATCTACCTGCGTGATGGCGACCCTTTTATCTTTATTCCCTTCGTTCTGGGACTGGTTTTTAAGCATTATCGGTGGGCGATCTCGCTAATAGGGGCAGAAATGGTAATATCTCCTAGGTCCTTGCCTGCTTCTTTGTTTTATAAGTTTGTTAACGTTCCTATGTGGAAACCCATTTATCGCCGAAGCCTTAGTAAAAACCGATTTGCCTTCCTTTGCCAGAATAACTATATCAAGGACTATTTTGAGACAAACTTCTTAGGCGGTATACTATCAGGAAGCATAACAGTAGTCCCATTAGGAGCGGAAAAAGCTACTAACTACATGTCTCAGAAGGAAGCAAGAAGATATCTTGGTTTACCAGAGGACAAGGTCATATTCCTTCATTTCGGCTCCCTTCACTCAACTAAGGACATAGAAACGGTTCTTGCTGCCATCAGAGATGTGCCTGATGTCCTCTTTGTTCATGCTGGGGCAGTAACGCTTTCGGTTAATCCAATAGACTCGGTGCAACGCCATGGTCTGCAGAATAGGGTAATCATCAAAGACTACTATATTCCCGAAGCGGAGAAGCAACACTACCTCAGTGCCGCAGACGCTATGATTCTATCTTATAAAAGAGACTCTCAGCAAACAACGAGCATGCTCTGGGAAGCGGCGAAATTCAAGTTGCCAACTATTGCCAGCGATAATGGCGAATTGGGGGAATTGGTCAAAAGATACAAGATCGGATTAGTTTTTAAGGCTGAAGACGCTGCCTCTCTTAAAGGTGCGATTTCTAATTTTCTTAATTCTAGCCAGAGTGAAATAGAAACTATGAGGAACAACTGCGAAAAGTTTTGCGATGAGTTCTCTCCTGATGAATGGGTTAAGAACTGCGTAAGGATCTTTAGGGAATTATGCGAACACTAGATTTATATTTCAGATACTTAAAAATAGCGCCGACTTCAAAGGTTGTTTAGAGCTCACCCTAGCCTTCTGCCTACCCCCATATATTTAAACCCCAAAGCTATAAGCTTATCTTGAGGTAGAGCATTCCGACCATCAAAGATGATATATGGCTCCTTCATCTGCTTCTTAATCGCCTGCCAGTCAGCGTCGATAAATTCTCGCCATTCGGTTATTAAAACTACGGCATTGGCGCCGGCGGTGGCGGAGTAAATATCTGGAGCAAAGGCTATACTCGGAGGTAGAAGAGGCCTGGCATTTTCCATGGCGGCGGGGTCATAAACACGGAGTTTGGCACCTCCCTCGTCAAGCAAATAAGCAATGTCCAGAGAGGGAGCTTCCCTGACATCATCGGTATCAGGCTTGAAAGCTAGGCCAAGCAAGGCAATTTCTTTTCCCGCTAAGCCACCTAATAGCTGCTTGAGCTTGTGAACTGCCAGGATTCGCTGTTTGGTATTCACCTCAATGGTTGCCTTAAGCAATCTAAAGTCATAGCCCTTGTTTAGAGCGGAGAAGTCGAGGGCTCGGGCATCTTTGGGAAAGCAGGAACCACCATAGCCCAACCCAGCACGAAGGAAGTCAGGACCGATGCGTGGGTCCAGTCCTACGCCTCTAGCTACATCGTCAATATTGGCATCCGCAGCCTCACAGAGGTTGGCAATTTCGTTGATAAACGAGATTTTGGTTACCAGAAAAGCATTGGCAGCGTACTTTATCGTTTCAGCACTGGTGATGTCGGTAATTATCACCGGGGCATCGATGTCAAAATAAAGCTGACGAATCCTTTCACCTATCTTATTATCTTCGGCACCAATGACGATGCGGCTGGGGTGATACCAGTCTTCAATAGCCTCCCCTTCACGCAAGAATTCAGGGTTGGCAACATAGGAAATAGGTGAATTTTTGAAGTAACGCTGCACTAATTTAACCCCCGTGCCCGGAGGAACAGTGCTCTTCATTACCAGAATCGAGGGATGTCGAGCAGCATCTCTTAGCTGCTCAGCAGCGTTGTAGATATAGGAAAGGTCGGCAGCTCCACTGGGCAAGGAAGGAGTGCCCACAGTTATCATTACTATGTCAACTTGAAGTGGCTTTGGAAGAGCCGAAACGAAACTCAATCGGCCCGATGACAAGCATTGTTTAAGTAGCTGGTCAATGCCCTTTTCCTCAATAGTGCTTGTGCCCTGGTTCAGGAGCCTTAGTTTGGCTTCATCAATTTCCACACAGGTTACCTGGTGACCTGAATTGACCAGGCAACTGGCAGCCACCAAACCAACATAGCCAGCACCGATAACTGCAATGTTCATTACTTGATATATCCTTTCTCTATCATATAATCTTTGAGCGCTTCCTGCCAGGGTCTTATATCATCCATGTCTAAAAGCCTGAGGTGATAGTGGTCAAGGGATCAAAAGTGTGGTCTTTTGGGACCTGGGATGAAAGCTCATTCTATCCTCCTGCCCACCCCTCTATATTTAAAGCCCAGAGCTATAAGCTTATCTTGCGCTAAGGCATTGCGGCTATCAAAGATGACATAGGGCTCCTTCATGGGAAAACTTTATAAATGTCGCTCCTGCTTTTTACCCTATAAAAGATAGCCCTGTTCCCTTTTTCCACTTTACATCCTATTTCGATAATCGCCTATTCTTATCCAATAATAATCTTGGTATCTCTTCATCTTCTTTATATTTGGTACTCCGAAAATATTATTAAGCTTAGGGATTTCCTCAAAAACTAACTTCTCAACTTGCTCTCGATAGTCTGATGGTAGCTTTGCCAGATCTTTCAGGAAGGTCTTTTTGTAGAGGCAGGTAACCATACTAATCTTTTTTTAAAGTGCCATAATAGGACCTGGCATTATCTGTGGATAGAACTTCCTCACCTTCAATTTCCTCCATGTACTTCCCAAGTCCATAGCTTTCCAGAATTTCCTCTAGCTTTTCAAATGTTTCTATATCTATTAAAACTGCCTTTTTCTTATTATCATTAGTGACAACATACTCCTTTTTTATCTCGAACATTTGCTATACCTCCTGACCCCCTTATTATATCCCTTTTAACTACCTCGGTGTATTTAGTTTCGATTTTGCCTTAGAGTAATCCCTTTATTGCTCCTTCAGTCCATTCAACCTTAACCAAACTTTCTTATCACCTCTTCGTGCGAAATCCTCGCTGCTTTACACGAGATGCCGAGCACACCGGTTTAAAGCTTATCTTGCGCTAAAGCATTGCGCCTATCAGAGATGACATAGGGCCCCCCATCTTCTTAGAAGCTTTAGCCTGAATTCATCAGTTCCTACACAGGGCACCTGGTGGCCTGAATTAGCCAGGCAACAAGCAGCTACCAGCCCAACATAGCCAGCGCCGATAACTATAAGAGCCATCACTCATATTATAGGCAGCCTTATACAGATGAATCAATATCGTAAGATTGCCACGCCTTGGCCCCTTCGCTGCGCTCGGGGTTTCAGCTCGCCTCAATGACACCCCTTACTCTGTCATTGCGAGGAATCCCGAACGGAGTGAGGGATG
>DAOUSX010000055.1 GCA_030627025.1 Dehalococcoidia bacterium | reverse complement strand
CAGCCTCGGCAGCCCTCCGTCGCATAAAGTCTTCTCCGTATCCAGGATATACACGCCATCGGAAGGTTGTCAATAAGGGCATATAGAAAGCAAATTAGCTGTTTTGTTTTTTCGTGGGGATTTACTGCGTCTTAGATACGGGTTTATAATATGATGGGTGGTAGAAGACTTGGACCTCCGGCTAAGTGTCATGCCTTTATAGTTCTATTTTAGTTGATCTAAGCTATCCGGCGAATGTCTTTCTCATGCTGAGGGGTTAAAACTGCCATGGTTAATTTGCCCACAATCGCAGCTACAAGGCAGGCAAGACCAAAGGCAGCCAACTTTTCAAAGTAGTTTTCATCTACCTGAGGAGGGCTAAACTGAGTAGGCTGTCCTGATAGCGTTCGTTTTTCTAATTTAATGGGACTGGATTGAATTGCCATTGATAATCTACCTCCATCCTATTTGTGTGACTGCACAAGAGTTTTAACCTCTTCATATTTAGTATGCTCTTGAGTGATGACTTGGACATCGTACCTCGCAAGCAATGTGCAGATAGCCTGCAAACCAAGTTCTCCCCATTCGTCTATTTGAGACTTATCGAGAAGGAGAATGGTCGGATTATCAGGATCTCCTCCAATAGTTGCACTTTTAACAAGGGAGTTAGCCCGCTCTTTTATCGATTGTGGCAGATTTGTCTCCAGCATGGTCTTCACATCATCCAGAGTTATGCGTTTTGGCAGCTTATTTCCCTGCTCAATTACTGACATAAGGATAAGTCGAGCAAAGGTAGAAGGTCCAAGCCTTTGCTCGGCGGCTAATCTGTCAAGCTTCGAGCGACTTTTACTATCAAGGCGAATTGTTATCGGCCTGTCTTTAACACCCCTCACACGCACCTTTTGAGCCTTAGGTTCAGTAGCAAGATCGAGAGGACTATGTGAATCCCAATACTCTGCTTCTTGCTCTTCTGTCTCAAACTGAGGTGTAAGCTTTTTCTCCACTTTCCTTTTTCCCTCCTTTCTCATATCTACTTTGATTTCGCTTAATTTCGACGTCTTTTATAGTATCGCTTCTCCTTTTCTTGCATGTCTCGAGCTGTGATAACTTTGTATTGTGGTCTCTTGCCTCTCCTTCCCAAAACTATAAGTAGATAGCGTCCTGATATAGCTTGCCCATATACACAATATGAGTTTGATGTACCTTTGTGGCAAATCGGTTTGTCATCATAAATTGCCTCCTCGACTTCTTCAGGAGTAACATGGTGCTTTTGCCAAATTTTATCAACCACTGCTTGAGACCAAATTAATGGATATGTTATAAAAATCAACCTAGCCTCTTTGTAATACATTGTATTACAAATGTCTAATTAGTGTCAAGTATTATTCGGCTACTTGCGGTTTGCTAAACAATCAGCTCTGATGCTCTCAGTTTATATCCATGGTGGGCAGTAGTGGATTTAAACCACTATCCACTTGTCTCTTTCCACGCAGGATTGTAGTGGCGGAAAGCCCTGGTGTCAACTAGTTTTAAGAGTGATCTAGTCCAGATAGATAAGTGGTACATTATATGTTTGTAACACGCCGAATAGCTGCCCGTCATTGCGAGCCGAAGGCGTGGCAATCCTTCTTCTGAGCCAAAGCTCCGAGCGAAGCAAAGAGGTAAGCGAGGAATCTCGCTTAGAGATTGCTTCGTCGCTATTACTCCTCGCAATGACAAAAGGGGGGTGTGCCTCGTAATAACAAGAAGGAAGGCTGGCGTCACTAATCATATGAACCTGTGCATTAAGGGTTGTCTTTGGGGTGATTTATGCTTAAAATAAATCAAAATAAAATTCCCAAAAACCAAAAAATTAGGAGGGCGCGCAATGAGAATCGTTGTTATGGGGGGTGCCGGCGATATGGGCAGCCGTGCAGTTGAGGAGCTGGCAGAGGGTGAAGGGATTGAGCAAGTTACCATCGCGGATCGCAATCTGGAAGTAGCCCGCCAGATTGCAGGCAGACTCCAGAAGGGAAAAGCCAAGGTAGATGTCAAGTCCGTAGATGCCAATGACCACTATAGCCTGGTGGAGACGATGCGTGGTTATGATGTAGCAGCATCTGCCCTTGGTCCTTTCTATCTCTTTGAAGCCAAACTGGTGCGGGCGGCGATTGAAGCAGGGGTTAACTACACCAGCATCTGTGACGATTGGCTCGCCGCAGATGAAGTAATCAATCAATTCTCTGAAAAGGCTCGTGAAAAAGGAGTCACGGTCATTAGTGGCCTGGGTGCCAGCCCGGGGCTTTCCAATGTTGGAGTTCGCTTTCTTGCCCAGCAGATGGACAAGGTTCGCCGAGCGGATATCAATGTCTATATGCCTTTGAATGCGGGTGGAGGTGAGGCGGTGATCAAGCATACCTTATTCATTATGGGGGGAAGGATTCCAATCTGGCGGGATGGAAGGCGGATGATGGTGCCTGCCTGCAGCGAGGAGCGGGTGGTTGAATTTCCCAGGTTCGGCTCCATCAAGGTCTGGAACGTGGGACATGGCGAGCCGGTGACTGTCCCTGTGTTTATCCCCGGGATAGAGGAAGTCAATTTGTTTATGGGCTTTGGGCGTGGCTCCAACTGGTTGGTGCTGCCCGCCAAGCTGGGATTCTTCGGTGGTAAGCGGCGTCAGCGAGCAGCAGCTAAGTTGCTGAATAGCCTCGAACACCTGGGTAAGCCTCAAGAGCCAGGATGGGGGGCGATTCGGATTGATGTCTGGGGTGAGCAAGGCGGTAAAGAAGTGCATGAGGTAGGCTGTGGGATTGCTCAGATGCGTGAATCCACCGGGCTTTCTCTAGCTGTGGGCACTTTGATGCTTGCCCGGAAAGAGATTCTCACCACAGAGGGAGGAGTCTATGGCCCCGAAGCTTGCCTTGATCCAGTCAAATTCTTTACCTATATGAAAGAGCGGGGAATTACGTCATATTCTGACCTTGAGATGAGTAAGCCAATTATTTGAATTGGCAAGGTTTGAGGCCTGTAGAATGTGGAGGTGAAGGCAGCCAAAAACATATTACTTGGACTTGGAAGGAAGAATTCTGGAAAGGTCGGCTTTACAGGAAGTGGAGGAAACAAAAAATGATATCGGATGCTATTAAAAAACAATTAGGACTTCCGGAGACGGGGCAAATTGGTTATGTGGTAACGGATGTACCTAACACAATTGCCTACTACAGGGATACTTTTGGCATAAGACCATGGATGTTACTGGATGAGAGGCCTGAGCCTTGCGTTGAGAGAGGGAAGGAAATACACCCATTGTTGAGAATAGCGCTGGCATATGAAGGTCCAACCCAGCTGGAGCTTATTCAGGTAGTGGAGGGGGAGACTTTCCATCTCAATCATGTTAAGGAAGGCAAGGAAGGCAAGGAAGAAGTGCATCATCTAGGCTTTATGATCCAGAATATAAATAAGAGGCTCGATGATTGTCATAAGATGGGCATAGAGATATTGCAAAGAGGGACTATAAGGGATAGTGGCCTTATAATAGATTATGCCTATTTAGATACTGTTGACCAAGCAGGCATCATCATTGAACTTCTGCAGTGGCGGTTAGGTCCGGTGCCTTTGCCCGTAAACAGGCGGGTATTCAATTTTCTCTGTTGGGTGGGGTCCAGGACTTTGCTCAAGGGGCGAGTAATCAAGTAATGCGGATATGTGAGGCTTTGCTTGATTGGGATAGATTTTTTGACCAAATAAGAATTATTAACGAAAGAAGTCAATAAGGGAGGTGAGTTATGAGTAAAATTTCCGGAGGGCATTTAGTTGCCAAGTATTTGAGCGAGGTTGAGGGAGTATCGACAGTTTTTTCCATTCCTGGAGGCCATATTGATAGGATATACGATGGATTTCTGGAATATGGGACAAGGCTTATTGTGGTAAGGCATGAGCAAGCTGCAGCAATGATGGCTCATGCCTGGTCCATATTCGCCGGACAACCAGGCGTATGTCTTGTAACGGCAGGTCCCGGGTTTACAAATGCGCTGACCGGTGTGGTGAACGCCTATCTTGATAATGTCCCGATAGTTGTGCTTAGTGGCACTGCTCCCGTGAGGGACTGGGAAAAGGGAGCCCTTCAGGAGATGAACCAATTGGACATGATTAAGCCCGTGGTGAAGTGGTGCGACACCTGCTATGACGTAAAGCGGATACCGGAGTATCTTTCCAAAGCCTTCAGGCATGCGGTATCGGGCCGCCCTGGTCCGGTGTTTCTGGAATTGCCGCCAGATGTTCTTAATGTAAGCGTTGATGAAGAAAAAGTAGTTTATCCCAGAAAGGGTAGCACGGTATATAAGACCCCGGCAGATGCTGATTCAATCAAGGAAGCTGCTGAGTTAATTAACAAGGCAGAAAGGCCGGTGATAATCGGGGGAAGCGGTGTAGGATTCAGCAAGTGTGACGAAGAACTTTCTGAGTTTGTGGACAAAACGGGTATCCCTTTTGTCCTGCTTGGCAATGGGAGGGGGACTATTCCCGACGATCATCCATTATCACTATTGGATGGGGGGTTCACAAGCGTGACAATCGCCTTATCTCAGGCGGATCTTATTATCGTCCTCGGGATTCGATTTAACTGGCTCTTGACCTTTGGGCAGGGTTTTCCCCAGGCGAAGGTTATTCGGGTGGATATTGAACCAACAGAGATAGATAGAAATAGAGCTTCGGATATCGGCCTTGTTGGTGATATCAGGCTTATATTAAAGCAGCTAAATGCCGAGGTGGATAAGAAAGATCATAGCAGCTGGGTAAAAGGCGTAAGAGATATGTATTTTCCTTTGATTGCGGATGAGGTCAAGACAAGAGAGACTCCATCAGAGCCGATACATCCTGGCCGACTTGTAGAGCAGGTGAGGAAGACTATAAAAGACGACGCTGTCTATGTAATCGATGGCGGTGATGCCAGTTATTTTGGATTAGTGGGGCTTAAGGCTAAAGGGAAATCCTCGGTAATAGGAGCGGCCAGCGGGCTTATGGGATGCCTTGGAACCGGCGTTCCGTTTGGTATAGCTGCTAAGCTAGCCAGGCCGGAAAAGACTGTGGTGGTGCTAAACGGGGACGGCGCCTTTGGTTTGAATGCCATGGAATTCGATACTGCGGTTCGTTACAATATTCCCTTTCTTTGTGTGATAGTGAATGATCAGGCGTGGGGGATGATCAAGCATGGCCAGGAAATGACTTATGGTAATGAAAGAGTGGTGGGTTCGGAACTGGGGGTTGTTCACTACGAAAAGGTAGTTGAGGCATTAGGGGGATATGGCGAATTTGTTACAAAAGACGAAGAGATCATTCCAGCGCTTGAGAGGGCGATTGCCTGTGGCAAGCCAGCCTGCGTAAATGTGCTTACTGATCCTACGGTGACAAGCCTGGCGACCCTGTTATTTGTCGACTCACTGAAGATGGAGGAATAGAATGAAAGCGTTGCAGTTTTTTGTTTCAGTTCCAAGATTTGTCGTATTGAAATCTTTGGGGGCTATAAGTAAGAGGCTATATTATGATGGCCCCCTGGCAACGATAAAGCTCGTTGATGCACCAGAGCCGAATTTGCCTTCCCCAGATTGGGTCAAGATCAAGACCCTTCTTTGTGGCTTTTGTGGAAGTGACCTTAACCTGGTTTTCCTGAAGGAGTCGCCAACATCTACTCCGTTTACATCGTTTCCATGCATAATCGGCCACGAGCTTTCCGGAGAGATTGTTGAAGTTGGCAAGGATGTAAAAGGGTTGAGTACTGGTGACATTATCACTATCGCTCCTCATCTGGGTTGTGCTACCAGGGGGATAAGTCCTGAGTGTAGAAGTTGTAGTATGGGAAGGCCTGGAAATTGTGAAAACTTCGCCAGAGGTAACCTTTCACCGGGCATGTTTACCGGGCTATGTCATGACGTCAATGGTGGTTTTGCCCCATACCTTGTGGCACATAAAACTCAGGTTTTTAAGTTACCGGAAGAGATATCATATGAATCGGGCGCTATGATAGAACCTCTCGCAGTAGCCTTGCAGGCAGTGCTTGATAACAAGCCGGATAAGAACGATAAAGTCCTGGTAATAGGTGGAGGTGTTATAGGCTCTCTTATTGTTCAGTCAATAAGGGCATTGGGTATAGATTGCAATATCACTGTTAGTGAACCTTCACCGTTTCAAGCCGAGTTTGTGGCAAAAGTGGGGGCGAATAATCTTATCACTGATGGAGATATTTTTGACCATACCCGAAGGATAACCGGGGCGGAGTCTTATCAGCCAATGATGGGGAAACAGATATCGATGGGTGGATTCACAAAGATTTTTGATACCGTGGGAAATTCTGAAACGCTGAATAACAGCATGAGGATAATGGCGGCGGGTGGGGTTTTGAGTGTTGTCGGTATTACCAGTGAGGTGAAGCTTGATCCAACGCCTTTATGGCTTAAATTACAGACTTTAAAGGGAGTCTTTTGTTATGGCTATAACACCTTTAATGGGGAAAAGAGGCACACCTTTGAAATAGCCATCGAGCTTGTTAAGGAAGGGAAAGTTAAACTTGATGATATGGTGACCCATGAATTGCCGTTACAGAGATATAAACAGATGATCGAAATAAACGCGAACAAAGGAAAGAACAGGGCAATAAAGACGATGATTTCCTTTGTTTAAAGTAGAAAAGGCGAAATCAGCTCGTTCCCTTCGTCAAAGAGCGTAGCGGAGACAGGATAAAGGATCGGGCTGTAGAGATAACGTCAACTTATAGTTTCAGTACTGTTTTTCTGTTGTTGCTTTCAATATTTCTTCAGCTT
>DAOUSX010000158.1 GCA_030627025.1 Dehalococcoidia bacterium | reverse complement strand
TGAGAAGACAGATATCAAAATCGGCTGGCTTGAGAATAAGCTGAGGATGGAGCGAAGCTGACAGCAATTCATATTGCTATATTAGTAGCCACCGGTATAGGTGTTGGCTTTGTCAGTGGGTCGCTTGGAGTTGGCGGCGCTTTTATCACTATCCCGATTACCTATTGGGTAATTGCGGGTATGGGCGTTTTGCCCGATACAGCGATAAAAATAGCCATCGGCACAAATTTACTGGTGATTCTAGCCACGGCGATAAGCGGTGCTTTAGGGCACAACAAGAGAGGGGCAGTTCGGTGGAAAGTCGCGCTGGGCCTGGGCTTGTGTGGTTTAGCAGGGGCTTGGGTCGGTGCTACCCTGGCAGTTCGTCTCCCTGGTGAGACGCTGAGAGTCGGTTTTGGCGCGTTGGTTCTTGCCGTGGCTTTGTGGATGGCTCTCAACACGGCGTTAAACCTAACCAGGGAAAGGGGGAAAACGAAGGAGAATTTGCCTGTCTTATGCCTCTGTGGTTTTCCCATAGGAATGATAACCGGGTTAACTGGCATCGGCGGGGGGATAGTAGCGGTTCCTATGCTGGTATTGGCGTTTGGTTTTCCGATGCATTTGGCTGTGGGCACCTCCATGGCGATGATAATATTTAGCAGTCTTGGCGGCGTTATCGGCTACATGGTAAATGGTGTGGGAATATCTGCTCTTCCGTATTCGGTGGGATACGTGAATTTACCCATCTGGCTATGTTTGGCGGCCACCAGCGTGCCTATGGCGCAACTTGGTGCTAAGGTGGCACATGCTTTGCCGGCAAAGCAACTGAGGTATGTCTTTATTGCCATTATGGTCTGTGTCGGCCTGAAGATGCTTGGCGTGGTTTTATAGTAACATTCACCATCAGCCAAACGTACATACTGAGCAGCTCACAACTTCGAGAACTACACTGTCGGTAGCTGCACCGCCGTTATTATCAGATACCATTACCGTGACAGTAACTGTCACTGCTCGAGGAGGTGCGGTCCACGTGACGACAGGGCCCTCTCCAGGAATAGTACCTGTTATACCAGTTGGCTCTTCATCGCTTGACCATTCATAGAATAGCTCATCACCATCTGGATCCGAGGCACTGCACTCAATTTTATAACTTTGGCCCTTCCCGACTTTGTACCCCCCAGATATTTCCTTCAAGTATTTGTGTTCAGCGGTGACAGTTAAGTTCTCAATAATTGGGGGATTGTTGAACGCTACCCTGATAGACAATGATGCTGAGCTCTCGCCTCCGAGCTCATCTGTAACCACGACAGTAACGGTATAATTGCCTGTCTCTTCAGGAGCAGCCCAGGTGACGGTATCTCCTTCGCCCGTGATATTGCCCCCACTGGCTAACCAGTCATAGCTTAAGCTATCGTTATCGGGGTCTGAAGCTTCGCAGATGATCGTGCAATTCCCTGAAGGCATAATCCATTCCTTACTGGCTCTCAAAGCAACGATTTCTGGCGAACGATTCTCTCTTACAACAATGGTGACCAATTGTGTAGCCGAATTACCATCTCCATCAGTCACATTGACCGAGACAACATATTCCCCAGCTTCTTCGGGAGCAACCCAGGTAGCTATGGCTCCTTCGCTTGAGATATTGCCTCCGCTAGCTTGCCACTCATAGTTTAGCTCGGTACCTTCGGGGTCTGAGGCAACACATTCAACCTGGCAACTCCCTAGAGGAGGAACTATCTCTCGCTCAGCTTGCAAGCTGGTAATAACTGGAGGCTGATTGGCCGGGACACAGCCGCCTATGAAGAGGATAGTGACGGCTAAAATGGTTAAGCAAGTTATCCATTTGTTTACCTTAAAGAAAGCTCGTTTCATTTGGACTCCTCCTTTCTGCTCTTAATAAACCACGGGCGAGAATGTAGAATTCGGCTGGGATGAAACAGCAATATAATCAAAGCTAAGCTAAAAAGCACAATGTCAAAGCATAGAGCTTGGAGCGGTGACATCGCTCCGAGCAATTCCTCCCACTTGCCGAAGCAATGGCCACATGTTGAAAACTGTTCTATACCCCGGCTCAGCGCATAAGAATTACTGGCCATGAATGCAATTGTAAGCGGAAGACATAAAGCTGAGGCGACTCTGGGAAACACGCCTAGAAGTAGAAGAGCACCCAGGGCTATCTCCGCCCAGGGAAGGCAATGGACAATAAGGTAGACGGTTGTGGGAGTATAGAAAGGTCCCAACAGGACATCAATAAATTCCAATTCGCCGGGCACTTCTCCAAAGGTGAGTGCTTTGCCAGTGCCTGATGCCAGCAGAGTCAGCCCCAAAAATATGATTGGCCCCAGGGTTACCAAGTTTCTTTGCCATCTAGCTTTTAACTGTTGTTTCATGGATTACATGCCTCCTCATAGCTCAATTTACCCCCTTGGGGAGAGCATCCCAGTTTATTGCCCAAGAGGTTAAAGGGAAGTGTAGTCTTGTAAGCCTCAAGTCTGTATCCAGAGCACCACATAATATATTCCTATCCCTATAAAGATAATGGAAACTATCACACGAATTATTTTCTCAGCGCGGGTAAGCGCGTTGAGCCAGGTGGAAACCCTGGACACACCAATGGATATAAGCATGCCAAATATTAAAACGGGGAGTCCAGTGCCAATGGCAAACACCGCAGGCAGGGTCACGCCGCCGGTAGTTTTAAGAGCTAAAGGTATCAATACTCCAAAGAATAGAACAGCGCTATAAGGGCAAAAGGCTAGAGCGAAAAGTACACCTAACAGTAACCCACCTATCATCCCCCGGTCAGCGACCTTTCCTCCTATTGAAGATAGCTTTCCACCTCCCAGGCTGAAAGAGAGACGATCGATGTTTAGCATTATCAGTCCTACTACAATCAGAAGTGGCCCCAGGATTTGCTCGCCAAAGTCCTGAAGAAATGAAGCGACTCCAGGGATTTCAAGACCGGCCACGATGATCAGGATACCAAGGACGGAATAGGAAATCATGCGCCCCAGTGTGTACAGTGCTGCAGTCATAATAGCGTATCTGCGGTCTGTCACTCTGCGGCTGACATATGCTATGGCAGCAACGTTAGTAGCCATAGGACACGGGCTAATAGCAGTTAGCAACCCCAGAAACAGTGCCGAGAGGACCGGGATTTCAAGATTTCCCGTAATGCCACCCAAATCCATTACACCTCTCCCTTGAGGCTTTTCTCGATTTTGCTCTTCAATGCCTCGACAAACGCTTCGTCATTGCCAATGAGGAAATAAATATCCGTCGCCTCTTTAATATGGTCAGTGCCATCTTTTATCGTATTGATAAACAGGGATGAGGTAAAAGCGCCATATTTGTTGACAATGGCAGCGTTTTCTTCGTCCTTTACATCGATCACCTTAAAAGTCACCTTGCCACTAGCCAACTCATCCTTAAAGTAGGTTTCTACGGTATAGCGTGTCCCTTCCTCGGCGTAGATACAAGAATAGCAGCGCTGTGCACGGTGAAAGTAAATAACTTCGACTCTATCCGCCGGAACGGAAGATACGCCCGAAGTCGAAGACACTTCAGCAGGAGGACTTCCACAAGCACAGAGCATGCCAGCTATGAGGATAATAAG
>DAOUSX010000047.1 GCA_030627025.1 Dehalococcoidia bacterium | reverse complement strand
TTACTGAAGAACAGAAGATGATTGCCAACACCGCAAAGGAAATAGCTAAGAGTTTCCCGCCTGAATATTGGAGAGAGAAAGACTTGAAGGAGGAATTTGGCGAGGAATTCTATAAAGCAATAGGTAAGGCGGGATTCACCGGGATGATAATCCCTGAGAAATATGGTGGTGCCGGAAAAGGCGTAACCGACTTGCTCATTGCTATGGAGGAGTTAGCTGCCAATGGATGTGGCATGGCTGGTGTATGGTATCTCGTTATAACTGAAGATTTCGGCGGCATTAGCATAATTCGGCACGGCACTGAGGCACAGAAGGAAAAATACCTGCCAGGTATTGCTTCAGGAGATATTGAATTTTGTATGGGGCTCACCGAGCCGGATGCCGGCACAAATACGCTTAACACAAAAACGAGAGCTCAAAAAGTAGATGATGGCTGGATAATAAACGGTAACAAAACCTGGATCAGCGGGGCTGATAGAGCCAGAGGAATGATGCTCATAACCAGAACGACGCCAAAGGAGAAAGCACCAAAAAAGACATTCGGACTAAGCCTTTTCCTCATAGATTTGCCCAATCCGGCGGTTAATGTAACCACCATCCCCAAGCATGGGATAAATTACTCACATTCGTGCGACATCGGCATCAATGACCTGAAAGTGACTGAAGATGCGCTGATGCCACCATTGGACGATGGCTGGTACTCTTTGCTGGATACCCTGAATATCGAGAGGATGTCATTTACCACCGCAGCTATCGGCATCGCCAGACTGGCGATGAGCAAAGCCATTGATTATTCCAAGGACAGGAAAATTTTCGGCGACACGCCAATTGGAAGCTACCAGGGGCTGCAGTTCAACCTGGCTGAAGCTTATGCCGGCATCGAGGCGGCAAAATTGCTCAACTTCAAGGCTTCTACCCTATATGATAACGGAGCAAGCATTGCTGAGGTAGGCAGTGTGGTAAATCCAGCAAAAATTTTAGCAGTTGAAAGCGGTATTAAGGCAGTTTACTGGGCAATGCAGACCTTCGGAGGCTATGGATATGCCAAGGAATACGACGTCGAGAGATGGTGGCGGGAGATAAATTTAATCAGGCTTGCTCCAATTAGCCAGCAGATGGCATTAAGTTACGTGGGCGAACATATACTGGGAATGCCCAGGTCCTATGAGTAGAACAACCCTCACTCAGCCTCTCCCTTGAAGGAAAAGAAACTCCCATTGTCATTGCGAGCCCCCTCCTTTTGTCATTGCGAGCCCATTAGCTGACGGGCGTGGCAATCTCAGGTTTTATGAATTAAATCGGAAAGGCTTTGGCGGAGGAGGTGGGATTCGAACCCACGTTCGCTTAAAAAGCGAAAACGGTTTTCAAGACCGCCACCTTAAACCACTCGGTCACCCCTCCAACCTACTAAAGTATAGGCAACAAAATCGCCTATGGTCAAACCATCCGTGATATAATGTGCGCCAAGCTAACTAAGATTCTTAGATTCATCACGAAAGGAGGGGAAATGCTAGAAGTATTTTTGACCGAGGAACGGAAGAAACTCAAGGAGGAAGCGGAATATTTCGTTAAAAGCGTGCCACGACAGCTCCTCATGGATATGGATGCCGATAAAATCACGTTCCCCAAAGAATGGGTGGCGGAGGCAGGGAAGCGAAATCTTCTCGGATTGAGGTTCCCACCCAAGTACGGAGGCAGGGGGCTTGGATGGGTGGATGATATTATGGTTGCCGGTATAATTGGTAAGTTAACTGTGAGCCTTACATGCCTTTACGCCCTGGTCTCCATCGTTGGGGAAGCTCTAAATGTATTTGGAACCGAGGCTCAAAAACAGAAATATCTCAAGCCTCTTATAGAAGGGAAAATGTGGGCTGGCGAAGCACTTACTGAGCCCAGAGGAGGTTCTGACTTCTTCGGCGCCACCACCACTGCTCGAAAGGAAGGCAGCTATTACATCCTGAATGGACAGAAACGGTTTACTGTGGGTGGTGAAGGTGCCGACTTTTTCTTAGTTTACGCCGTTACCAATCCTGGAGCAGCTCCTCATGATTCCCTTAGCGCTTTCCTTGTTGAGAGAGATATGGGAGTAGACGTAAAACATGTCTATGGTTTGATGGGAGTTCGGGGCACAGGAACGGCAAGAATATACTTCCGGAATGTACGAGTACCTGTGGAAAATCTTCTCGGAGAAGAAAACGGCGGTTCAAAGATTTTCTACAAGATGATGGTGCCCGAGAGAATTATTTATGGTGGTGTAGCTGGTTCCCGAGCTGTGTTAGATATAGCTGCGAGGTATGCTAACAAAAGAAAAGCCTTCGGTTTTACGATAAGAAACTTTGAGGCAGTCAATTTCAGAATAGCTGAGAGTCTAACCAAACTTGATGCTGTCAGCGCTTTTGGCTATGCAGTGGCGAAGACCATAGACGATGGAATAGGCACACCAGGCTACCAGAGAAGGCTGGTATCTGAGTTAAAGCTACTTGCTACCAAAGTATTTTGGGAAGTGGCAAACGATGCCATGGATAATATGGGAGGTATTGGATATACCAATGTCTACCCAATCGAGCGAGCAGTGAGAGAGGCAAGGCTTCCCATGATCTGGACCGGAACAAACGATATTATAAAACTCATTATCCAGCATGAGTATTACAAGGAACTCCTTGCCAGGGAAATTGAAGGAAGAGATGTTGAGTCCGATGTTCCACTTAACGAAGAGGAAGCTGCTGAGGAAAAGGTTTACACCGATGCCGACCAGGAGAGAGCTCAAGCTGCGCCTGTATCATAGCTCAACTGCTCTCGGTTTAACTCTGCTTTTCTCAGCAGTAACGATGGCTTGAATCTGGGAGATAACTTCATCAAGTTTACCTTGATGGCTTGTGAGCACATGGTCAAAAAGGGGCAAGCTCTTCATCTCTTCTTCAGCCTTCCGTAATCTCAGTGCCAGGTCCCCGGCAGACTCACTATGGCGCTGCCTTAACCGTCTTTCCAGCTCCTCCATTGAGGGAGGCCTTAGAAAGATGAACACCGCCTGAGGCAATATTTGCTTAATCGTCTTTGCGCCCTGCACATCCACCTTCACAATGACATCCTTTTCCTTAGACAAAGCCTGACTTATCTCTCTCCTGGGCACGCCATAGTAATTTCCATAGACATTTGCCCATTCCAGAAGTTCACCATCATCAATCATTTGCTGGAATTCCTGCTGGGAAATGAAGTGATAATCCACACCATCTCTTTCGCGTTCACGGCGGGGACGACTGGTAACCGTTACCACATAGTGAAAAGGATACTTTTGCTCCTCCATCTTCTTGAGCAGGGCATCTTTACCCACACCGGAAGGTCCCGAGAGGACGATAAGCAACCGGTTTGAACCTTGAGATTGCTTCATTTCATTCGCGCAATGACATTATCCAGTTTTTTAACCAATCAAGCTTCACTATGCTTGCAATGACACCCTTCTTTGTCATTGCGAGGAGCGTTAGCGACAAAGCAATCTAATTGTCTTTCTCCACGGGATTGCTTCGCTACGCTCGCAACATCAGACCAGAATGAGGGATAGGAAACATTTACCACCTGAGCATGGTTGATAATTGTTTCACCCCTGGCCATCAAGCCAGCTATAGCCAGGCTCATCGCCAAGCGATGGTCAAGGTGACTGTCAACCTTGGCTCCGGATAAAGCTTTACCTCCATAAATAACCATGCCATCGGGTAATTCTTCAACCCTCGCGCCCATTTTGGTAAGCTCACGAGAGACCGTGGCAATCCGGTCGGATTCCTTCACCCTCAGCTCAGCAGCACCTCGAATAACAGTCTTGCCACTGGCAAAACAGCCAGCCACAGCCAGAAGGGGAATCTCATCAATAAGACGAGGAATCATCTCGCCATCAATCTCGATACCCCTTAATTTGCTGGACTCCACCACAATATCAGCTACTGGCTCGTCAGCAGTCACCCTTTCATTTTCTATCCTTAGCTTGGCCCCCATAGCCACAAGTGCATCGATAATCCCCGTCCGCGTTGGATTGACCCCACAGTCTTTCACCACTATTCGGGCATCGGGATGGATAGCGGCAGCAACCAGAAAATAAGCCGCCGCGCTGATATCACCAGGAATAATAAAGCTAATTGCCTTTAACGGAGAAGTCAGGGGATTCAGGGAAATTGAATTACCATCACTTTCCAATTCAGCCCCCATCTGCTTGAGCAATCTTTCACTATGGTCACGGGAAGGGACAAGCTGTTGTAACACGGTCTTCCCTCGAGCAAATAGAGCGGCCAATAAAATCGCCGACTTGATTTGAGCGCTGGGAATGGATAACGAGATTTCGGCACCATGCAACCTCCTGCCCTTAATTATCAGGGGGGCAAAGGAATCCCCTTCCCTACCCCAAATTTCCGCCCCCATCAGCCGCAGCGGCTCAATCAACCTCCCCATGGGACGGGAACGAAGGGAAGCATCGCCGGTGATGATCGATAGAAAAGGCTGACTGGAGAGCAAACCGCCGAGAAGGCGGATGGTGGTGGCGCTATTCCCGGCATTGAGTACGTTTGAGGCTTCACTCAAGCCCCTTTGACCAACCCCCGAAACAAACAAGGTGGGAAAATCAGGAGTGCCACCTCTGCGAATCCTTGCCCCTAATGCCCTCAAACAGCTAACGGTGCTCCAGCAATCCCCGCCCGGAGAGAAATTCACAATTTCAGCCTCGCCTGAAGCTATGCTATTAAGAATCACGGCACGATGGGAGATGGATTTATCGCCCGGTGGGGTAACTTCTCCTTCCAGACGATGGCAGTGCTTGATAACCTTCATTTTGCCTTGTTTAGCCATTCTTGCCTCAGTTTGTTAGCCTCAGCCAGCGTTTCTTTCAGCTTTTCATCGCCTAAATTCACCAGGTGACGATACTTTTGTAGCTCATCAATAAACCTGTCGAGCCAGTGAAGTATCGCTTGCTGATTAGTAAGGCAAATCTGCGCATTCACCTCGGGGTTTCCCGAAGCCAGCCGGGTAACGTCACGATAGCCAGAGGCGGCTAGCTTCTTCATCTTCTCCCAGGTAGGTTCACTGGCGGTGCTCGTTACCAGAGCGGCTGAGAGCAAAAAGGGAAGGTGGCTAATGCCAGCCACAAGCTCATCATGCTCCTGGGCATCGATGAAAAAAGGCACAGCCCCCAGCTTCTTCACCATATTTACCACCTTGTCCACCACTTGTGACGAAGCCTTCTTGGCTGGAGTAAGACAATAAACAGACCCTTGAAATAAATCAGCCTCAGCAGCCTTCATCCCGTAGGTCTCCTTTCCCGCCATGGGATGCCCACCGACGAAGTCCACCGTTGGTGGCAATAAATCCTCAGCCCATTTCATAACCTGAACCTTGGTGCTCGCTGTATCAGTAACTATACAGCCATGAGGAAGAGAACCTGATATTTGAGATAGAATTTCCTTTATGACCAAGACTGGGGTGGCAACAATGACCATCTCAGCTTCTTTTACCGTGTCCTCGAGGCTTGTTTCTACTCTATCAACCATCCCCAAAGCCATCGCCAGCGAGGCAGCCTCAGGACGACGAACATAGCCCACCACTTCACAGTCAGCGTTATCAGCTTTTTTCAAACCAAGCCCGATGGAACCACCGATAAGCCCCAGCCCGATGATAGCAACACGCACACCCTTATTATGTCATTGCCAGCAAGGCATGACAATCCTTACTACCAGCCTTTCCTGAGATTGCGAGCCCCCTCCTTTTGTCATTGCGAGCCGAAGGCGTGGCAATCTCGGTGGGGTGTGAGATTGTGGAGCTTGTTCCGAGCCTAAAGCGAGGAATCCCACTCCGAGTTTGCTTCGGCTGTGCCTCGCAACCGCTACCACTCCTCGCAATGACAATCAGAAAAAGGGCGCGCAATGACGCGTTGAGACGGCTCGGAATGACAAATACGAAGAGGATTCTAATAGAAAGCTGTGATGTCAGCCACCATTAGCAATATCCGCTGGAAAGGCTAACCCCCGCAAGCAAGGCTAGATTTTGGAGGAGAATCCCAGGAACTTGGGCTTAGAACCACCGCCGGGCATTGGCAAGGGCCTCCTCAGCCTCTCGCACCATTCTCTCCAGGAGTTCCCGGCAACTGATGATTTCCTTGATCAGGCCGATAGATTGACCGAGGGCCAGGGGAGCATATTCCACATCGCCGCTTTCCCAAGATTTCTGGATGCGCTCGCCAGAGATGAGGGATATTATTTCCTCGAGTCCGCCGTGCCGCGCCTCCACCTCCAGCACCTCCTGGACCAATTTGTTCTTCAAGGCTCGCATCTGTAAGTTAATAGACTTGCATACCAAGGTAATATCGTTTTCCTGGCGGCGAATGAGCTCCTTTTTGATGTTGGGATGCGCCAGACACTCTGCTGTAGCAATAAACCGCGAGGCCATCATGACTCCATCCGCTCCAAGGACCATAGCAGCAGCCATACCCCTTCCATCTGCGATGCCTCCTGCAGTAATAACAGGGATATTCACGGACTCACGGATTCGAGGGGTGAGCAGCATGGTGGTCACATCGTCGTCCAGAGGATGTCCACCTTCCTCGAAACCGGCAGCAATGACGGCAGCGTAGCCAGCTTTCTCCGCATGCCTCGCATGTCTGACAGCACCAACTTTATGTATCAACTTTACACCTGCTTCCTTCGCCTGGCTAATAGAGTCTGGTCCCAGGTACTTATCTAAGGGTGCGCCTGAGATTTCAAGGGCAGTCACTTTCTCTTGGCAGCAGACCTGAAAGTATTCCTGATGTAACTCTTTTGTAATGCGCACAGATGGTAAGAAAGTGATGTTGACGGAAAAGGGTTTATCGGTCAATCTCCGAGTCTCATCGATAGCCTTACGAAGGTCATCCCCAGATTCGTAGTTCCCCGCAGTCAAGTTTCCAAGCCCACCGGCGTTCGAGATAGCCGCGCAGAGCTCAGGTTTAGCCAGCCACATCATACCACCGCATATGATAGGATGTTGAATAACAAAAAGTTCTGTAATTCTAGTTTTCACGAGGTTCCTCCTTTGCCTGGCGTAATTATAGCGCATTAAGAACACAGGACAACAGAGTGTGGTCGGTCATACAGTTGGTGACACATTGGTTCTCACACTTCCACCCGCGCCTGGTCACCCATCAAGGGAGAGGAATTTTAATGAGATTGCTTCGCTGCGCTCGCAATGACAAGTAGAAAAAGGGCGCAATGACATCCCTTCTGTCATTGCGAGGCACAACGTGCCGAAGCAATCCTATAGCCAGCCGAGATTGCCACGCCTTCGGCTCGCAATGACAAGTAGAAAAAGGGCGCAATGACA
>DAOUSX010000150.1 GCA_030627025.1 Dehalococcoidia bacterium | reverse complement strand
TGGGGCAATCTGAACTGGATGAGCTGTTAGCTCATCGAGACAAGCTCAATGAGAAGATACAATTGGTGGTAGATGAGGGGTCGAATCCGTGGGGAATAAAGGTAAGCATGGTTGAGGTTAAGGATGTGGAATTGCCAGACACAATGAAGCGGGCAATGGCAGCGCAAGCTGAAGCGGAAAGGGACAGGAGAGCTAAAGTTGTTCATGCTGAAGGTGAATTCCAGGCAGCGGAGAAGCTGGCAGGGGCGGCGAAGGTCATCGCCACTCAACCATCAGCGATGCAGCTTCGTTACCTTCAGACATTGTCGGCGATAGCGACGGAGAGAGCAAGTGTCATAGTGTTTCCCTTGCCGATGGACTTGATAACACCATTTCTGAGCCGGGGTAGCTCTGAGAAGAAATAAATCCGGTAAGGGATAATTGTGGCCAGCAATAGTAAGGCCGAATGGCGTGAGAATATACTGACGCCATTGGTAAGGAAACGGCCTGAGCGACAGGACAAGTTTGAGAACAGCTCAGGCGTGGAATTAGATGCCTTATATTGTCCTGAAGATATAGCTGACATCCATTACGCTCAACAGTTAGGCTATTCCGGCGAATATCCCTTTACTCGTGGTGTCCAGCCTAATATGTATCGAGGCAGGATATGGACGATACGCCAGTATGCTGGATTTGGAGCTGCTGAGGAGACCAACCAGCGGTATCACTACCTCCTGAGCCAGGGTCAAACTGGCTTGAGCGTTGCCTTCGATTTGCCCACACAGATTGGATATGATTCAGACCACCCTCTGGCTAGAGGGGAAGTTGGCAAGGTAGGCGTGGCGATAGACAGCCTGCAGGATATGGAGGTTCTTTTTCAAGGCATTCCCTTAGATAAGGTAAGCACTTCGATGACCATAAATTCCACCGCTTCTATTTTGCTTGCCATGTATTTAGTTCTGGGGAGGAAACAAGGCGTTGAGGCAGCCAAATTGAATGGGACTATTCAAAATGATGTGCTCAAAGAATATGTCGCTCGGGGAACTTATATCTTTCCGCCGCGTCCTTCGATGAGATTGACTACCGACATATTCGCTTATTGTGCTGAAAATATTCCTCGCTGGAACGCTATCAGTGTTAGTGGTTACCATATGAGGGAAGCGGGATGCACTGCTGCTCAGGAGGTTGGCTTTACCTTAGCCGATGGCATTGCCTATGTGCAGGCAGCTATTGATAACGGACTGGACGTAGATGCTTTTGCTCCGAGGGTTTCCTTCTTCTTTGATAGCCATGTTAACTTTTTTGAGGAAGTTGCCAAATTCAGGGCGGCACGTCGTCTCTGGGCGAGGATAATGAAGGAGAGGTTTGGAGCTAATGAGGAGCGTTCCTGGATGCTCCGCTTTCACACTCAAACTGCAGGGTGCAGTCTTACGGCACAACAGCCATATAATAATATTGTCAGGACTGCTCTCGAGGCTCTGGCAGCGATATTGGGAGGCACACAATCATTGCATACTAATTCCTTTGATGAGGCGTACTGGACGCCTTCGGAAGAAGCGGTGACCATTGCGGTACGCACGCAACAATTGCTTGCTTATGAAAGCGGCGTTGCTGATGTTGTTGACCCTGTTGGTGGCTCCTATTATGTGGAATCCCTTACCGGTGAGTTGGAGAAGCAAGCCAGTGATTATATTGCCAAAATAGATAGTCTCGGGGGTGCCGTGACAGCTATTGAGCAAGGATATCAGCAAAGGGAAATTCAGCAAGCTTCCTATAAATATCAAAAGATGGTTGAAGAGGGGAAGCAAAAAATAGTAGGGGTGAATGACTTTGTTACCGGGGAATCTAAAGTAACCAGCACGCTGAGGGTTAAGTCGGAGGTAGAGGCGAAGCAGAAAGAAAGACTGGCGAAGCTTAAGCGGGAGAGGGATAACGGTAAGGTAAAGCAAACTTTGAAAAGATTGGAGGAAGTGGCGCAGGGTAAGGAAAACACTATGCCTCCGATTATCGAGTGTGTAGAAGCTTATGCCACCATAGGTGAAATATGTGATGTGTTGCGCAATGTGTTTGGGGTTCAGAGAGAATTTCTATTTTTCTAACTAGGAGGGAAAGTGGTTATAGGAATTGGTCATGTAGCTATTCTAGCAGGTAATTTAGACGAAACGGTAAAGCTTTACCGGAAATTGTTTGACGCCACATCGAGCGAGGTTAAAGCTATTGCTGAACAGGGAGTGAAGACAGCCATGCTTGATATAGGCGTTGGTAAGCTGGAGATATTGGAGCCCCTTCCGGGGAGTGGCATGGAGGGGATTTTGGAGAAGAGGGGGGAGGGGATACATCACATATGTCTTGAAGTTGATAACATTGAACAAACGCTCGATTTCCTTGCTGGTGAGGGTGTGAACTTGATTGACCAGAAGGCACGCCGTGGTTTAGAGGGCATGGTTGCCTTTATTCATCCTAAATCGACCAAAGGCGTCCTTGTTGAGCTTTGCCAGAAGTATTGAGGAGATTGGCCATGCTGGGTGAAGCTAGAATTCGTGTACTGGTTGCCAAGCCAGGACTTGATGGGCACGACCGCGGTGCTAAGGTGGTCGCCCGAGCGTTGCGAGATGCGGGCATGGAAGTAATTTACACCGGTATCCGGCAGTCACCGGAGATGATTGTGAGGACAGCGGTTCAGGAGGATGTAGATGTTGTTGGGTTGAGCATTTTATCAGGTGCCCATTTAGAACTTCTTCCGCCAGTGATAGAGGGTCTTAACAGTGAAGGGAAGGGGGATGTTCTGGTCATCGCTGGTGGCATAATACCAGATGAGGACATACCGCAGCTGCGGCAAATTGGAGTGAAGGCTATTTTCGGTCCGGGCACGAAGACAGGTGAATTAGTGACTTTCATAAAAGATGAAATAGCCGCCAGGCGGGAATCCAGATAAGTTAACTTATTAGCATGGCAGCTTCCTCTCCTTATGTCCTTGGTGTCGCAGGTAGTCCTCGCCGTAACGGCAATACCACCGTTCTTTTACAGGAAGCGCTACGGGGTGCTGCCGCAAAGGGAGCTGAAACGAGAACGGTCTATTTAAGCGAGCTTAGTATATCTCCCTGTCGTCATTGTGACCAATGTTTGGAAGAAGGCAGGTGTGCCATAGAAGATGATATGCGATGGCTATCTGGGGAATTAAGGGGAAGCGACTTTTTAATCCTTGCCTCCCCTATTTTTTTCATGGGGGTAACAGCACAAACAAAGGCGATGATAGACAGATGCCAGGCATTATGGGTGATCAAGTATGTTCTTAAGCTTCCGGTAGCCCGCAATCATGATGGGAAACGTAAGGGACTGTTTATCTCAGTGGGTAATGCCACCTTGCCTGATTTATTCCAGCCTGCTATAGCTACCGTCAAAAGCTGGTTTGCCACGTTGGATATAGCTTATGCTGGCGACTTGCTCTTTTCAGGAATAGATAAGAGAGGGGATATAGTTAACCATCCCACAGCGATGCGCGAAGCATTCTTAGCGGGGCAAAGCTTGATTGAAATTGACTAGGAAGGGAGGTCATTGCTACAATTGCAAAGGCGGGCGGTTAGCTCAGTGGTTAGAGCGCTGCGTTGACATCGCAGAGGTCACTGGTTCAAGTCCAGTATCGCCCACCACTGTTCACAAAAGTTTATCAAAGGTTGCCTAATCGTTTAGCAGTTGTTTCCAAAGTTCCTGGTAATTGCCTT
>DAOUSX010000102.1 GCA_030627025.1 Dehalococcoidia bacterium | reverse complement strand
TTATTGTAGCTGAAGCTTTTGTTTCGCTAGCGCTACTGCTTTCAATGACGTCAGGGTAAAGGGTACCCTGCGCCAGGAAATTGACCTTGCCTAATTTAGCAGCCTCTTCCTCAAAAACCTTGATAAATTCTTCGCCTATCACATGTCGCTTTACTTCAGGATCGGTCACCCTCTTGAGCCGCTCCAAAAATCTCTCGCTGCCATCTATATAAGACACATTCATTTTAAGATTGCGCAGGAAGGTATTAAGCACCCTCTCAGGTTCCTCGCGACGTAATAAGCCATTGTTGATGAAAATGCAGGTCAAGTTATTGCCTATGGCACGATGGACAAGGGTGGCGGTCACTGCAGAATCGACGCCTCCCGAAAGGGCGCAGATGGCCTTTCCTTCCCCCACTTGCTTTTTAATTTTTTCGATGCTTTCAGTTATGAAGTTAGTTGTTGTCCAATTGCCCTGGCAGCCACATACTTTGTATACGAAATTCTGAAATATCGTTTTCCCCGCTGGAGTGTGGATTACTTCAGGATGGAATTGAAGTCCAAAGATGCCCTCATCATTACCCATAACAGCAATTGGCGAGTTATCAGTATAGGCTAGAGTTTTAAAGGCAGGGGGAGTATCCAGTATTTGGTCGCCGTGGCTCATCCATACGGGAAAGGAGGGGGGAAGGCTGGCAAAAAGGGGACAATCTTCAGTATTCAAATATAATATGGCATGACCATATTCATGTTTCTCTCCCGGTGATATTTGGCCCCCCAGTTGGTGGGTGATAACTTGCATCCCATAACAAATGCCCATTACTGGTAGATGCTTATCATAGATGTAGGGCAGAGCTAAAGGGGCGTCAGGATTATATACACTAGCGGGGCCTCCTGATAGGACCAAACCGCGAGGATTAAGTGGCGCTATTTTCTCCCACGGGGTATCCCAGGGCACAAGTTCACAATAAACATGGCATTCGCGTATCCGCCTTGCTATAAGCATGCTGTATTGGGAGCCAAAGTCAATTACTACTATGGTTTCTCGTTCTTTAGGAGGTAATGGTTTCGGTTCAGGTGTTGCCTGTTCACCATGAAGTTCCTTGGCAATCCCGAGGTAGGTGGAGACTTCAATATCATCTGTTGTAGGAATGCGGTGGCTTTGTTCGTTTTTCATTTTGGTGTGGATTTTGATTGATACACTCTAGCTTATCACCATGATTAACAAGGTTCAAGTCACATATACCAGGTTCATTGGATAATATACTATCTTTACCAACCAATATGCTAATCAGGGGTTATGTTTAGCGTTCTTGTTCACCAAGTCTTCAGGTGCAAGGTAGGTATACTCCTGTGTGGTGCTTACGTTGGAACGCCCCAAAATCAGCTGGAGCAGGGTCAGTGCAGGTGGTGACTAAGCAAGTTAAAGTGGCTATATAAGTAATAACAGTGCTAAATACAAACCTATGTTTCCTTTTCAGGAAGCTCTTTCTTCCCCTTAAGTTGACGCCTCGCTTTCTCTAACAGTTCTTGTGTTTCCTGCTTTGTTTCCAGATAGTCCTTTTCCATCTCGCTCATCATATCGTCCAAGCCGTGTAGTGATTCATCAGCTGCTTCTACCCCATCGGCTACCACTTTCTTTTCAGTTCTTGCGCGTTTGTATGTGAGCAACAGGTAGATGAATCCCACCAAAGCTACAAGCCCTACGACCACGCTGCCAGTTATAATCCTCAGGTCATCAAGGGTTATGCCTAGAACAAGCAGGCCGATGCCTGTACTCATTACAGCTACAAAACCGAAGATAAGGGCAAAGAGGAAAGCTTTCCTTTGCTCGGGTAATTCCTGTAAGCCATGCTTAAGCAATGCCTGCTGTGATTTCAGGGCTATAATTTGCATCCTCTTGAGTGAATAAAGTTCTGTCAAATTGATGTGCTTGGCAATTTGATCGAAAGTCTTTTGTAACTCTTCGTTACTTCTGTCCTTTTCCATAAGTAATCGTCATCATAGCACATAGCACTGGCTGAACCAAAATTGCGAGAAGTGCCATCCTCCAAATCCGCTGGCTGGACTAATCTTCAGGCAAAGGTGGCGTTCGCATAGTTATCGTAATTATAGCACCTCCGCAGCCATGACTATTGGTGACTCAGACTCAGGTGATCTTGCCACTGTCAACACCCCGCAGCATTCCTAAATATCGATAAAGGAGGAAGAGAAGCTGGTAGGAATTAGTTGCGGAAGACGTGAAACAAACTCCTCTGGTGTTAAATAGTTATAACCAAACTTTTCTGCTATTTCCTCATCTACCTGGTCATCACCAACATGAGTTATTTCAGCTCCCGGGTATAGCTCTCTTAACTTCCCTAAATCACTTTTAGTTAAAGCAAAATCAGGTTCTATTCCCCATCTTCTCCACTGTCTTGCTTGTTCTTCACCACTAACACCTCCACCAGTGCCAATAACATAGCCCTTCTCCTTGAGTTTTTTCAGCATTTCAAGAGTTATGGGACCGCTAGAAAGAGCAAGTGTATCGTCTCTATCAAAGCTAAATACTTTAACCATTAGGCAAAATGTTCGTGGAAGTGGTTCGCAATAACTCTCCTAAATCCTCTCCATTTCTTAGTCTAACACTTAAATTTCGCTATGATGCAAGCCATTGGAAGTGCCTATGACTAAAAGCATCGCACCAAAGTTAGAAACTATCGCTGGAGACTGGTGGGAGTCCCTTAAATTTTCCCTATCCTAAATACCTTTGTCCCGCAAACAGAGCAAACACCTTGAACTGCCGGTCTGCCATTTTTAAGTGTAATTTGCTTGGGGTTCTTTATAGCTACCTTTTTCTTGCATTTGAAACAATAAGCTGTTGCCATGGTATCCTCCTACTTTGACTTTCTAAATCTGCCCGCTGAGCTACTCATCAGGCAAAGGTGGGTTCGCGTAGTTATCGTGATTGTAGCACTGGCTGAACCAAAATTGTGAGAAGTGACACCCCTCCAAATCCGCTGGCTGGACTCATATTCAACCTAATTATACCTCCGGATAACCTTGAGTAGAAGACATGCTAAGTTTGAGGATAGCTTGAGGCTTTATCGGAGGATTGAGGTAGTCTAGGGTGTATCTAAAGGTTTGCAACTTCTGAGAAGGGATTTGGCTGTTGCGATGGGGGATAGCTATATTATTACCACTTCCAGTGAAGCCCCTTGAGTGCCTTGCCAAGCTCGGTATATAAGCTGCGATTTCTAGCTTTGAGGTGTTTTTCTCCTCCCGACACACGCTTCTTAAAGTTTCCCCCGTGACCAGCTTTAAGATGGTGCCCTAGACATAAAATGGCACAATTGCTCAAGGAATCGCTGCCACCATGACTTACTGGGCGTTGATGATGAGCTTCCCATCCACCTCTGCCCTGCTTACCTCGGTTTTTGCGAACAAGTTTCTTATCACAGGCAGCACATCGTCCCTCCTGCCTTTTCCAAACTCTGTCAATAACATCTTGTGAAAATGCCATATCGCCTCCTTTCAGCAGAATTGCCCCCTTCAAATCCGCTGGCTGGGCTACTCATCAGGCAAAGGTGGGGTTCGCATAGTTATCGTAATTGCCCGCCTCTTTATTGTTTAATGCCTCTTACCTCTAATTATACCACCACCAACAGCCAAACCTTAGCAATTTAGCATCGTGTGAATACTTCGTTTCACCACCTGCTAGTTCGTATTATCCTGCGACTTCAACCATCAACCCACAACTAGCCAGTAGTACCACACTTGTGTCCATCGTAAACATCTGCAATCCCCGCAGAGCATGTGAGGCATGCGCTAAACCTCCAGCCAATTCTCGTATGTAATCTGTATAGTCATCATGCTATACTGGCGTCAAGAGAAAATGGAGGCAGCTTATTTTGTCATTGTGAGCTGACCCTCTCCCATCAAGGGAGAGGGGATTTCTCCCGGGATTGCCACGCCTTCGGCTCGCAATGACAGTAAAAAAGGGGCTCGCAATGACAGTGAGCGAGGGGTTCAGGGGCAGAATGATAGGTGGGTGTTGTTAAACAGCTTTGGAAATGGCTGATTTACAAGAGCAGATAGACAAAGGAATTCAAATTCTCAAACGAGGTGGGGTAATTGCCTTTCCCACCGATACGGTCTATGGTCTGGGAGCTGATGCTTTCCGCTCTAAAGCCGTGGAGAGGATTTATGAGATAAAAAAGCGTCCCACGCATTTACCCCTCCCCTTGCTTATCGGCGATGTAGAACAGCTTGCTGTTCTGGCCGCCAAGCCATTGCCTGAAATTGCGTTATTTTTAGCTAAGCGCTTCTGGCCTGGTGGGTTAACCTTAGTTGTCGCTAAAGCAGCTCATTTGCCTGATTATCTTGGCAGTACTAACGTAGCAGTGCGTGTTCCAGCTCACCCTGTTTGCCTGGCACTTATTCAGGCAATCAATAATCCCCTGATTGGCACCAGCGCCAATATCAGTGGCAAGCCCAGCGTGGTAACCGCAGGCGAGGTGAGACAACAACTAGGCAATGAAGTCGACCTTATTATCGATGGGGGCAGATGTCCTGGTGGTAGCGAGTCAACTGTGGTTGATGTCACTGGTGGTGGAGCTGTAATTTTGCGTCATGGCATTATCCCTGGGGATGAAATCAACCGAGTAGCACAGGAATACCGGGAAGTAAAGAACTATGCGAATTGCTTTAGGCTGTGACCATCGTGGCTTTAAGCTGAAGCAGACAATTATGGAATTTCTGCAGCAATCAGGCTATAGCTACCAGGACTTTGGCTGTTATAACACGGAGTCGGTGGATTACCCCGATCTTGCGCAGAAGGTGGGAGATGGGGTGGCATCGGGTGAGTTT
>DAOUSX010000149.1 GCA_030627025.1 Dehalococcoidia bacterium | reverse complement strand
CAACATCCCTTTTCCTGTAGCTATACCGCCAGCAGCAAAATTCACCACGGGCAACTTTCCTGTGTTATGCACTTCCAGCACTAATTCTAATGGTGCGCCTAAGGCCTTCGCTTCAGCTGCCAGCTCTTCCTCAGGCAGGGACTTAAGTCTGTGGATTCCATCCTGAACCGCCCGCATGTGTCTTACCGCTTCAACAATATTTCCTGTCCCTGCTTCGCCTTTGGTTCTAATCATGGCCGCTCCCTCAGCAATACGACGCAATGCTTCGCCGAGGTCACGGCACCCACAAACGAAAGGAATCTTAAAATCGTGCTTCCAGATATGGTGGCTCTCATCAGCGGGAGTGAGCACCTCGGATTCATCAACAAAGTCAATATCCAACGCCTCGAGCACTTGAGCTTCAACAAAGTGTCCAATACGGCATTTAGCCATTACTGGAATACTTACTAATTCCTTTATGGCTAAAATTATTGTTGGGTCGGCCATGCGAGCTACACCGCCACTGGCACGAATATCTGCGGGCACTCGCTCCAACGCCATCACGGCGCAAGCGCCAGCATCCTCAGCAATTTTAGCTTGCTCCGCGGTAACTACATCCATAATTACCCCGCCCTTTAGCTTCTGGGCTAAGCCAGCTTTACCTTTCCAGCTACTTTTCTCCATATCTAATCAAATTATAAGCGACCACGAAGGAAAAATCAAAAAATAGCTTAACTGCTCTTCCTTATTTCCTCCATCTCCTTCTCCACCTCCTTTAGCTCTTCCTCTAATTCCCTTTTATAATCCTCAAGCATACTGAGGTATTCCTCTTTACTTGGGAAAGGCCTTATCCCGTGAAAGTAGAAACCAAAGGGAGGAAAACCAAAGTGGAATCTCCAGGACTTTCTGCGCCACATCTCTATTCACCTCCTATGATTGGACGTCTCGTCGGTGTGCCGGCACGCCGTGGATATTTTTCCGGCGAGGGACATATTTTATCAATGATTACTAGATAACGCTCGTCGCTAAGTTCTTCCAGCTCTACTTTCTCTACCTGGTTCAGTTTCCCCCCCAAAACATCAATGGCTTTACCTGCTTGGACCACTTCCTGTTCGATTTGTCCTTTCTTCTGAGCTATGAATTTCCCCCCAATTTGACAGAAAGGCAATGCTAGTTCCACTAGTGTGGGCAGTGAAGCCACAGCGCGGGAGACAACCAAGGTGAAATTTTGACGGAGTAGTGGCTGGTGGGCTATTTCCTCAGCTCTGCCAACTACTACCTCTACATGCTCTAATTTCAGTTGCTCGATAATATGTCGAAGGAAAGCTGCCTTCTTGGCTCTAGAATCAAGAAGCACTAATCTCGATTGGGTAAGAAAAACCTTAAGAGGTATGCCAGGGAAGCCGGCGCCGGTGCCTATATCGATAATGCTGAATCCAGGCCGTCTTAATTCCTCTTTTGTCAAAGCCAAAATCACAGTTAGTGAATCAAGGAAATGTTTTATCTGCACTTCCTGGTAATCTGTTATCGTCGTGAGGTTAAACTTTTTGTTCCAGCTCACCAATTCTTGATAGTAAAGCTTAAACTGGGTTATCTGCTTGTCATTGAGATTTAAGCCCAGCTTATGAGCACCGTCAATGAGTTTTTGCATTATAGTGCTTCGTCAAAGAAAGCAGCTACTTTTGTGGCGACGGTTGATTCATATCCCCACCAGAAGTGGTCTGCGCCTTCAATGCTCTCCCATTTCTTAGGCTCGGGAAGGCTCTGGCAAAATTCAGTGAATTGGGCTAGAGGGGTGAAATTGTCCTCGCTCCCGGAGAGAAGAAGCTTGGGCTTGAAGCAACCTTTGAGGAACTGGAAATCGAACATAGCCAGTGGTGGGGAAATTGCCGCCAGGGCTTTAACCCGTTCGTCGTTGAAACAAGCAGGCAAAGCGAAGCCAGCACCGGCTGAATAGCCAGCGAGTCCAATCCTTTGTGAGTCTATTTCCTTCACTGAAGTCGCGAAGGAGATTGCTGCCCTGACATCCTCCTGCTCGCCAATTCCGTGGCTAAACTCCCCTTGACTTTTACCTACGCCGCGGAAGTTAAACCTGAATGGGATGAGCGATTTTTGGCCAAGCGCTTCAAAGACGCTGATTACCACATTATTATCCATACTGCCGCCGAAGAGTGGGTGAGGATGACAAATTATCACTGCCGGAAAAGGCTCTGTATCTTCAGGTATGCCTAGTATGCCCTCTAGGAAAAGCTCACCACAGGGGAATTTTACTTTCCTGGTTATCACTCTAATTACGATTCCACGGAGAGTTTCTATGACTCTGCAATCATGCCATAGAATTCAGGTCTTCTATAATTGATAAAATCCACCCCTGGGTATTACCGAGAGCTGCAACTATTCCCCCTAGTTTTCGTCTTTGAAGAAAACGGTATTACACCCTGGCTTCTTTAAGCGTATGCTGAAAATCCCTTGCCCAGGATAGTGTAAGTACTTATTAGTTTCATCATCTCGCTTGTGCCATCGGGAACTGTCTGCATTCTGGCATCCCTGAAGTATCTCTCTAGAGGTAACTCCTGGGAAAGCCCATTTGCGCCGTGAATCTGTATAGCGTGATATGTCACCTTGACCGCTGATTCACCTGAATACACTTTAGCCATTGATGAAAGTCTCCTGGCATCTGGGTCTCCTTTGTTAATTGCATCAATAGCTTTATATCCCAGAAGCCTTGCTGTTTCGATCAAAAGGTTCATTTCATAGAGCATATTCTGAATCAACTGGTGTCTGCCGATAGGTTTCCCAAATGTAACTCTTTCCTTAGCATACTTTACCGAAGCTTCAAAAGCTGCTTGGGCTATCCCCACCGACATCAATCCCATTCCTGCCCTGGGTAGAGTAAGCAGTGCGGTGGTTGGTGTCATTATGGTGAATAATTTCGCGTAGCCCGGCGACATTGCTGGCATCTGGCCTTTGGAGGCAGCATTCTGCAATATAGCGCCCATCTCATTTTCCTTGGGAACCTTACAGTTATCAAAAAACATCTCTCCGGTGTCTGAGGCATTCCACCCTATCTTGTGTAGCGGACTTGTCTCCCATGGGGAAACCTCTTTCTCTATTAGAAGGTCTGTGCTCCTGTTTCGGGATCTTTTACCCCTACATATGCCATATCGCAAGTTACGGCATTGCTTATCCAGGTTTTTGTGCCATTAACGATGTAATAGTCTCCTTCCAACTTGGCCGTAGTTTGAATGTCTCGGGTATCACACCCCGCCTCAGGTTCAGTCTCGGCAAAGGCTCCGACGAACTCTCCTTTTTCAAGCCGTGGAAGCACCCTGCTTTTCAGGTCATCCGAGGCTATCGGGACAAAAGTTGCTGGAATGGCACCCATGCCGGGAAGTGGTAACAAACTTGCCCAAACCTTCGATATTTCTTCTGACATTATGCCGAATAACACTGGGTCCAAAAATGCCTTTATGTTTTCAGGGTCAATGCCAATCCCTATCTTTTGAAAGTTCTTATTTATCTCTATTTCCTCTTCTCTGGTAAACGGCCCTTCTCTGTCCCTTTTATCAACTATGGGGGCATATTCCCGTTGCATGAAGTCTCGCAGAGCATCCCTGAACATCCTTTGCTCTTCAGTGAAGTCGAAATCCATATAACACCTCCTTTTTAATTTTCTCGCCTGCGGCGTGCATTAAAACTTTCCTGTTCGATTCCGGAATGGTGCAATTTTAACAATCGATGGTAAAAAGGGCAAGGCTATCACTGAAATTT
>DAOUSX010000035.1 GCA_030627025.1 Dehalococcoidia bacterium | reverse complement strand
TCAAGCCCAGCTGGAGCGGCTGAAGGAAGAATATCCAGATGCTGAGGTAAGCACACGGGCAGACGGAACCGTGCATATTGAAGTTTCAGGCGTACCAATTGCCACAGGATGGAACAAAGACAGGATATGCATTTTGATTGTCCTGCCAATAGGCTATCCTCAGGCTCCACCGAGTGGTTTTCAGGCAGACAATAATCTTCGACTTACTGGCGGAAAGCAACCGGATGGAAGCGATGAACAATGTATAGACGGTCAGACTTGGCTACACTTCTGTTGGAGCCCTCAGAACTGGGACTATAACAGGGAAAGCTTGTGGAAGTTCCTTAAGTTCTGCCAAAGCCGATTCGAGGAGAGAAGATAGTGAACATCTCCATCTCCGTAACGAGAAAAGACTACGATTCTCTAGAAGGGCATTTGTTAGGTAGAACACCTTATGAGGAGGCCGCGATTCTTCTAGCAGGTCTTTGCACTACTCAAAATCTGATAGAGCTTTTGGTCCGCGAGGTCGTGCCCGTGACCGTGGATGGTTACCTTACCATGGGAGGCATGTACCTCGAAATAGATCCAGAATTCTTGGCACCCTTGATAAAGCGTTGTAGGCTCGAAGGATTCTCCTTCATTCTTGCCCATAGCCACCCCTTTTCTAGCAGCGTAAGCTTTTCTGGCATAGACGATGCGGGTGAAGAGAGACTCTTTGAAAAGATCCAACAGCGTGTCCCCAATATACCCCATGGGGCGATAGTTATGGGGCATGACAGCATTAACGCTCGAGTATGGTTACCTGGGCAGCACTATTCGCAACCCGTTGATTTATTCAAGATTGTCGGCGATAAGATCACAAAACTCCATCTACAAAACTCAAAATCATGGCCTGAGCCTGATGAACTGGATCGTTATAGCAGGCAAGTACTGGTTTTCGGTGAGCATGGACAACGGCTCCTTAAGGATATGAGCGTTGCAGTGGTTGGAGTCGGAGGCATCGGTTCACAGGTTTATGAGCAATTGGTTAGGCTAGGCGTGGGGGTTGTTGTTCCGGTAGATAATGACGTTATCGAAAAGAGTAACCTTACTCGCGTTGTCGGAAGCTCGCACAGTGATATAGGAAGGCCTAAGGTTGAGGTAATGCATGAGCTTGGCCTGAGGATAAATCCTGACCTTGGGGGAGAACCATTGAGAGGATCGGTCCTACATGCTTCAGTTGCTATGAAACTAAGAGGGGTGGATGTCATCTTCTGTTGCACTGACAATCTTAGAAGTCGCGTGGTCGTAAATAGGATGGTACATCAATATCTGATCCCTCTCATAGATACAGGCGTGGACATTCAACCTGACCCTACTGACGCTAGAAAAATCAGAAGAATCGGTGGTCGACTGATGCTAGTTTATCCCGATGGCCCCTGCTTGGGATGCTTAGGAATCCTCACGCCACAGTATATTCAGGCTGAAATTGAAGGTGAGTCGCCGTCCTATGTGCAGGGACAAAACATAGCGGCGCCTTCGGTGATTTCATTGAATGGGACCGTTGCTTCCCTTGCAGTAACAGAGTTTCTCAATCTAGTGACGGGGTTTGCTCAGCGGGGTACTAGAACTTACTTGGTATACGATGGAATGAACGGTCTAGTGAGGGCCTGTGCGTCACTCCCCGTGGGAGATTGTCAGCTATGCAGTGAGGTCAGGGCGCTCGGAGACAAAGTGCCACTTCCTTGTGAATTAGGCAAGTAGCGAATTCGACGTTCTTCTGAAACACCCCGCCGGCAAGCAGTTTACTTTTTGACGATTTGTTTAGCGACCGCGAAGTTCGACGGCTTTTCCCCTATGCCTGGAGAAGGATAGAATGCTATAATAAGCCTAAAGTAGAACACTACAGATACTTTTGGGAGGCTTATGTGGTAGCTAACAAGGAATCGCAACTGACTCTGTTAGAGCTTTCGGCTGGTAGACGTCAACCCCAGATGCCGAAGAAGAGAGCCAACGAATTAGACGGGCGAACGTGGACGAAGTATTCTATTAGCATTTGGAGCGACATCAAAAAGACGTCAGAGGAGGTAGCGTTGCGACATCCAGCTCTTTTCCCCGTAGAGCTCCCAAAAAGATTACTTCGCTGTTTCACTAACGAAGAAGATAGTGTAGTCTTAGATCCGTTCGTGGGGCTCGGATCGACTGTTCTTGCTGCAGAGGAGCTGGGGAAGACCGGAATAGGGCTTGATATCTATCCGAACTATATTAAGAAAGCGGAGGAAAGATTAGCTCAACTCAGGCTTATTGGGTCGGAAAACCAGCCACCCGCAAACCCAAGAGGTCGTTTTCACTGCGTGGATGTCCGGAACCTAACCAGAGTAGTGCCTATCAACTCAGTTGATATTGTTATTACTTCGCCCCCGTACTGGGATATCCATCTACAAGAACGCACTGCTGACCGGAAATCTGCCCGTCCTTATGGTGAATCGGCGTTCGACCTTGGAAGGATTCGTAGTTATCACGAGTTTCTGGGGAGCCTGCGAGACGCTTTCGAACCCGTATATCGAGTATTGAAACCCGATAAATATTGTATCGTAGTGGTCATGGATATTCGAAAAAAAGATAAGTTGTACCCCTTCCACTCGGACACTGTCTCTGTAATGCGCGATATCGGTTTCCTCTACGATGACCTTATTATCTGGGATCGTCGACATGAGTATAGCAATATGCGTCCTCTCGGATACCCTTACCGCTTCCGCATCAATAAAGCTCACGAGTATATTCTCATATTTAGGAAGCCACAGGAATGAAGCTTTCTGCAGATTATATGGATGCTGACGTAGCTTACTTGCTTGGCTGCGTAGTAGCTCGTGGTGAATTGATTAGTGAGAAGGGAGTTCATAAAGCGATCATTCATTTTCCCAAAGGTAGCTTTATTGCTGAAGGAGAAGGTCTTAGATTTGATACAGAGAAGGAGATTAGGCTTGGAATAGAGAAGATCCGGGAAAGACTCCTGGAGTTACTTGCCGCCGATATTAAGACTCAGGATATGGGAGAAGGTTTAAGCTTAGTCGTAACGTCAACCAGAAATACGGTTGCTTGGCGAAACGTAAATATGCTTCTCGAAGGCAAGACGAGCTACCCGTTTTTCAATGTTCCACCGGTTTTATTTGACCCTGGCGTGCCGTTTGAGGTTAAAAGTGAATTCATACGAGGATTTGCTGACGTAGCAGGTAACGTTAGGATCGCCAATCGCGACCAGATCGGCAGACATCGAGTTCGCCTTGATGTGTTGAATTATGTAACTAATTGGGAGCTGCCTGTGCAACTTTGCACCCTGCTCCAAGAGCACTTACACGTTCCAGTGCCAGTTATTACATACGGCCATCCGAACCTTGGCAGAGAATGGCGCGAGCATCAGATTAACGTATATTGTGAGGATTTTACAAAGGTGGGCTTCTATTTTGATTTTAAACAAGCCGCTCTAGAGAACCTAAGCAAGGCTAACTATGCCCATTTCCCAAACCACACTACGAAGTTCTGTCCAGGGCGCAGGCGCCGAACCAAAGCACATAAGCCTGCTCATCCATTGGAAAACTGTCCTGAAAGGCTTGACACACGTCTAAATGGAAAGCACTTCGACTGGTACTGGCAGATCTGTAAAGCGATTGGTTGCCAACGAAAACCACCCCCAGGGGAGCAACTAGAATTTCTCGTTGAGGAATAAGTTGAACTACGAAAGAGAAGTCGAAATGTATCCTGAAGTCATAAATTGGCTTCAGAGATTTCTTAAGGGAAGATTTCCAAAATATCTGATAGACGTTCGGGATACTCACAAAATGCCCCTAAATCGATTTATCGAACGCCATCAGCTGGCTCACTATTTTGACACTCGCATCTGGCAGACGTACGAAATCCGAGTCGATGTCACTGGCTTCATAGTGGGCGAAAAAAGAAAAGGTTTGGCGCTTGTAGAATGCAAGCTAGGTTCGGCCTCTCTACTGGATTTTTGCCAACTTCTGGGTTATAGCCGGGTCGCTTCGCCATTGCTATCTTTCCTGATCTCGCCACAAGGTATAAGTAGTGGTCTGAACATGTTACTTGTGGGATATGCTAGAGATGACCTGCTTGAGTACTATCAAATGCCAGGGGAATCACCGCGCAAAATAGTCCTAGCCAAATGGGATTCTGTTGCCAAGCAAATTGAGATTGCCTCAGCAATACCCAAAGACTTCGTAATCTGATGTTCAACCAAGAGCAGTTGAACAATCCTGACTTTTGTGCAACCTCATGGTGGTAGAAGCAATGCCCACCCAGCGAATCTGGCAAAATTATAAATAGCGCTTTCCAACTGAAATTGCTTTACGTTGGCCCGAGTTATGGGCTTTACCTTTCTTGTTACGTCTTCACTTACCTTGGTCTGGCCCACAGCTATATAGCTTTCGGGGTAGGTTCGCCTGAATTCCTCCAAGAAGCGGAAGTATTGCAAGCCTAAGTCTGAACCAGTATCATCGGTATCCAGAATTACCTGTAGTGTAGGCAGATATTGCTGATTTAGCTTATACTGCGCCTTATAGCCTCTGAGAAGCTCTTTGCCTAGCCAAATAATATCCTCTCGCCTTCCCAGAGGATAAATCTGCCTAAGTTTCTCAACTTCTCTAAGTAAATTATACTCTAGTATCTTCTCAAAGCTGCCCGCCGCTTTGAGCTTGCTGGGGTGGACTTCGTTGGGGGTGAGTGCCTCAATCAATCTATCGTTATCAATATGCCGTGGTAACCCGGTCTTGGCTGAAATACACTCGCGGAAAACGCGTCGGGCTGACCAAAGAAAACTGAGGTGTGGGGTTTGGGCTTGTGGGTGTTGAAACCAATAAGACAGTGGCTTCCCTTTATGTACAGTCTCAGAGCGAACGTCCGAGTAAAACTTACAAGCCCACTTATCGAGAAGGGAATCCTCTTCTGCACCAAGGTATTCTCTTATCCGCTTTCTAAACTCTGCTGTTTTGTTATGCTTTGGTAGCTGGAGAAGGGTCTCAAATGCCGTAGCCACGTCAACCAAACGTCCGGCGACACCGCGTAGTGTGTACTTCAAAAAGCTCTGATTATACCATTCTATTGCAAGAATTGTTTCCTCTCTTTCACCAATCATCCCTTGCCCATAGAAGCATTGCTTTATCTCGTCGATATCTTCTAGTTGCGAAGTATGTATCAACTGCAAATCCACATACCAGCCTGGTGGTGGAAACCTCTCGTCTTTTGGACTTACCCAGAGTTCCTGCTCAGCGTTGAGGTTAGGCCAACATCGATAGAGAGGGTAATTATCGCTACCTGCAGGAGGTAATACAAAAGCATATATGTAAGCAGACTCGATATCGTCCACAGCTTGAGTATCTGGACGCAACATACTATAGCGCAGTAGTGAAACAGCATCACGCGCCTCCTGCAAAGTTTGGGCTTCCTTTCCCCTCTCAGTATTGAGCAGGAAATAGGTGATAGCCTTTACCCCGCCCTTATCTGTACTCAGTCCACGAGTGGTAGGGAAACAGGCAGAAAACTCTCTCAGATATCGTTTGTCGGGATCGGCAGCAGGTGCGTGATCTCTACCTTGCCAGTCCGGCAATCCCAGAAATGTCACGTTGCCAAGTTTGACGGGTTCCTCAAGATAGATGTAGGGCAGAATCCCAAGTAGTTTATCCATGTTAGTATCATTATATCACCAGCTTCGGAGCAAAGCTGTGGTAACGTTTATCCCGAGTGTGCGGTTTGTTGCACAAAAACTCATATTGTTGAGCACCAACCAGTTTCTTGCACCCTAAAGTCTATTTGCCAGGGCGTCTGTGAGGCTTCAGGTGTCCCATTAAAGCAACCCCGACTGGGAAAGGGCTCCAATTGTGTTTACGTGCTCTATCGTATTCTGCACTTGCTTCTTTATGGGTGCAAGCGAAGCCGCCGCAAAAATTTGCCATTCCTCGGGGGAGGCTATCGAGCACATGCTGAAGACTTTCGCGAAGTTTGAAGATTCTCTGCCGGTAAGAAGGTGGGTCCCGATACTTATCCACCCAGTCGTCTATCTCCATCCAAATGAACGCTACCACAAGAGTGCATGGATGTCGGGCTTCACTTTTGTAGCCGTCAAGTTTATCACGGGCATGGCGGAGGCCGACCTTAAATTTCCCCGTAATGCGAGACTCGTTGTCCCTGAGGTTAATCCCAATTCCTTTGACCTCGAATACGTAGTCATGTTCGTCATCTACCTTCACGTAAAGGTCTGGACGACGCCTGTTTGGCACTTCCGTGGGGCGCGGTTTGGGCTGTATGCAGTAGTCCTGTAGCGTGTAATAGTCTAGTTTGTCGGCGGCAATTGCGAGGTGGCCGCAAAGAGCCCATTCGGTGTAGCCAAGGGGGCTCTCCTTATGCTCAGAGACAATATCTTGAGTCCACCTTCTGTATTCATCCAAGACCATCGGCAAAACCTGGTCCTGTTCGAGTAGGTCATCACGCCATCGGATCTTGTCTCCCGGGAATATACGCCTCATAAACTAGTAACCCTATTGAACCGCAGCGAAAACAATTTGGAGCGAGGTTCCTCCTCTCCCCCTGTGCCAATTATATCATAACAGCTGAGATTTATCCCTACCATGGCCGGGAAAGAGATATGGACGCGTCGCCAAGGAACAGTATGAACGTGCCTGCTTCTGCAGTCCTGAGCTTCGCACTGACCGGGCTTGGGCGAAGATAAGTAGAAAACGTCCCAATAACATACTAACATCTGCCTCAAGTTGCGCGGACCATGGAGTGTGGGAAACAAAAGCAAATGTCTAAGAATAGGTTGCTTTAGGCTCAGGCACTGAGTTAGCAAACTAGCGAAATGTGCAATGTTGCTGCGGTCTTCTACAATGTATGGGCAGGTACGATTAATCTCAAGCTAGCCAATTATGTGGATTTCAATTTAGCTAAAGGATGTTTGAATTTCATTCTGGCTAATGGTTGAAGGCCTCTTGGTTTATTTCAAACATTAAATAGAAAGGTAATCACGTCTCCATCATGCACGATGTAGTTCTTACCTTCTATTCTAAGTAAACCTTTCTTTCGCGCCTCAGCCAAATTGCCACATCTCTCCAAATCATTATAGTTTATTACTTCAGCTCTGATGAAGCCTCTTTCCATATCAGAGTGGACTTTCCCTGCTGCCTTTGGTGCTGTGGTGCCGTCGGGAATAGTCCAGGCTTTTAGTTCAGCGGAAGCTGTGGTGAAGAAGGAAATTAGCCCCAGAAGGCTATAGGAAAGGTTGATAACCTGGTCAAGTGCTGGCGTAGTTAGTCCCAAAGCCTCACGGAATTCCTTAGCCTCGATGTCACTGAGTTGCCCCAATTCCATTTCCAGCTTGCCGCATAAAGCTACCACAGCAAATTGGGGATAAAGTGACTTTATCTCGTTTTCTAATTGTGAGGCTTCTGGTATTTGTGGCTCTCCGATGTTAGAGATAATTAGCATGGGTTTAGCAGTGAGAAACTGATAATTAGATAGTGTTTTAAATTCGTCCTCAGCTAAGCTCTGCTGCCTTATTGGCATATCCTTCTCCAATGCTGACTTGATCTTCTCTAATAGAGTTTGCTCTTTCAGATACAGTCCACGCTCCGATGTTTTAGCTCCTTTTAACGTGGCTTTCAATTTATCCAGCCTTCTTTCAATGATGATTAGATCGGAGAAGGCGAGCTCCAGGTCCAAGGTGGCTATATCCCTCTTAAGGTTTATGCTTCCCTCAGGATGGGGTATTTTTTCATCTT
The DNA here is from genome assembly GCA_030627025.1 of Dehalococcoidia bacterium. Lineage (GTDB taxonomy): Bacteria > Chloroflexota > Dehalococcoidia > GIF9 > AB-539-J10 > CG2-30-46-19. Next base: position 180 of record DAOUSX010000035.1, on the reverse strand, counting down.
CAAAAGCTCTAACTACCTGGAGCAGGGCATCAGCGGTAGTCAGGTAGCCCAAAAGTTCTCCTCCTATTTCCCCCTTGCTGCTAAAATCTTTAGCTGAGCCCGCAATGTCTACATAGCTTACTTCAGCGAGAACGGTTTTTTTGGGATGGAATATGCCTTCCAGCATGGGTAATCGTGAGT
>DAOUSX010000148.1 GCA_030627025.1 Dehalococcoidia bacterium | reverse complement strand
TAAGTCAGAAGTCAAAGATCAAAATGAGGAAGGTTTTTACATTTTAATTTGTCATTTTGACTTTTTATGTTTGATTTTTGATATTGGTCGGGGTTTAGTGCTTTGAGCTTAGGATTTCCCGGCAATGACAAGAGGGGCGCTCCTGGCAATGACAAGGAAAGAGGCTATATATCATCTATCATATAAACGTGCATATCCTTTACTGCATTTAATATTTATCTGTTATAATACATAGCCATCATGAAAAGAGAGCTTATGAAAATTCTGGCGTGTCCAGCATGCAAGGGAGATTTGGAGCTTAATGTGGAGACTGAAGAGGATAATGAAATAGTTACCGGCTCCCTATACTGCCCAAAATGTCAGCATTCTTATCCTATTGTGGACACAATCCCCAACTTGCTGCCGCCAAACTTCGAGGAAAAGAAGGATTAACCTTACCCAGAAATTCCTCAAATTTTCAGGGAGCCTCTTTATTCTCAGGGGTATAAGCCACACCACTCGTAGGTGACTCCCAAACTTCGACACATGTCAATGTAGCTGACGAGCCTGAAAGACGCGGCTTAAGTTCATTATATATCGTAGCAGCAATGTTCTCACAGGAAGGCTCAATGTTATTGAATGGGGGCACATCATTGAGACAGATGTGGTCGAAGGAAGCTAAAATTTTCCTCAAACAATGCTTTATCCGGGCAAAGTCATAGGCTAAACCAGCCTCATCGAGTTCCTCCGCTTGCAGGCGAGCTATCACCTTAAAGCGATGACCATGTAAATTTTCACATTTGCCGCGATATTTACGGAGATAGTGCGCAGCATCAAAGTGTTCTTCCACGAATAGCTGATACATTTAATCCCCCAATGTCCATTTTCGCACTCCGGCCCGCCCCTCCACAACCTCAGCCAGTTCACTAATTTCCCTGTCCAGTTCAGGATGAGTTAACTGTGGAGCAATTTCAGCTAATGGTATAAGCACGAAGGCTCTCTCCGCCAGCCGACGGTGCGGTATGTTTAATTCATCGGTTCTGATAACCTCACGACCATAAAAGAGGATGTCTATGTCTATAAGGCGCGGCGAGTTGGAAAAATTCTGTACCCTGCCCATGTCGGTCTCAATATCCTTGACAAAGTGAAGAAGCTCCCAGGGGTTCAAGGCGGTGGTGATTTGACATACCACATTAAGAAACGGCGGTTGCTCTTTATAGCCTATCGGCTCAGTTTCATAAATGGAGGAAACCTTTTCAATATCTACCCTCTTAGAAAGCAATGCCACAGCCTTGTCCAAGTTTGCCATTCTATCCTCTAAGTTTGAGCCAAGACAAAGATAAGCAATAGCCAATTTACCGCCATCCTCTAACAATGGCATCGCTCATCCTACAAACGCGTGCCATCTCCTTGACATCATGCACCCTAACCATATCAACACCCTTGGCGATGCCGAGAGCTATAGTAGCTGCTGTTCCCTCCAAACGTTGGTCAGCAGGTGGAACAAATGCCATCCCTTGTGACCTTTGTTCTGGAGTCAAATCAAGCGCCCACCCTATTACCGATTTACGTGAGCTACCTAAAAGGATTGGCCTGCCCAGCGTCCTAAATTCTTCCAGTCGCTGTAGAATCTCCAGATTCTGTTCCTGTGTCTTGCCGAAACCGATGCCGGGATCAACGATGATATTTTCGCGAGGCATGCCTGCAGAGAGGGCTTGCTCAATACCTTTCTGCAAATCAGCAATAACCACGGAGATAATATCGGGAAAGATAACATCGTGGTGAAGTGAAATATCCCGCTGATTGCTCATCAGAATGATTGGTGTTTCCCTCCGAGCTGCTAACTCAGCCAGTCGCGGCTCCTTCTTCAATCCCCAGATGTCATTTATCATGTTAGCACCAACATCCAGTGCTTCACGAGCTACCTCAAGCTTATAAGTATCAATGCTTAACGGTATTGATATCTCTTTGTGCAGCTTTTCCAGGACAGGGATTACCCGGCGTAATTCTTCATCGACCGAAAGAGGAGCAGCACTGGGCCGAGTGGATTCTCCACCTACGTCAATTATGTCTGCCCCATCAGCAACTAACTGCCTTGCCTTAGGTAAGGCGACGTCGCCATTTTTTAATCCATCCCCGGAGAAGGAGTCTGGAGAAAGATTTATGATCCCCATGATATAGGTCCGCCTGCCCCAATAAAAGGTAGCCTCGCCACAATGAGTAAAAGCAGGCTCCACTGGCTTACTATTCTGGTCAGTCATGCTGTTGATTATAGCAAAGGAAGCAATTAAAATAGCACAATAACTCAACTAAATAAATCAACAAGGAAAGATAACTATGGATATCGAACAAAAGTTAGCGCAGTTAAACGAGCTCAGAGAGAAGGGAAGGCAAGGTGGGGGGGCGAAGCGCATTGAAGCGCAGCATAGCAAGGGGAAGTTGACCGCCAGGGAACGATTAGAGCTCCTTTTCGACCCTGGTAGCTTCGAGGAAATAGACCCCTTTGTGACCCACCGCTGCACCGATTTTGGCATGGCAGAGCAGAAGTTCCCTGGCGATTCAGTAATCACCGGTTATGGAAAGGTTGCTGGACGTCTTGTCTTTGCCTTTTCTCAGGATTTCACCGTTCTCGGCGGCTCATTATCGGAAGTAGCCTCCAATAAAATTTGCAAGGCAATGGACTTAGCCGCCACAACTGGCGCGCCGTTCGTGGGCATACTTGATTCAGGAGGGGCGCGCATTCAGGAAGGGGCTGATAGCCTTAAAGCCTACGGTGAAATCTTCACCCGTAATACTATATACTCAGGCACTACCCCCCAGATTTCTGTGATAGTTGGGCCTACCGCAGGAGGCGCTGTGTACTCACCAGCCATAACCGACTTTGTGTTTATGGTCAGGGGAATAGGGCAGAGCTATATCACCGGACCCGAGGTGGTCAAAACGGTAACTGGAGAGGAAATCAGCCTGGAGGAACTGGGTGGCGCTATGGTAAATGCCACCAAGAGTGGAAATGCCCATTTCGCCATTGATACCGAACAAGAATGTTTTCAACTGGTGCGTAAGTTGCTGAGCTTCCTTCCCCAGGGCTATCAACACCCTCCTCCCTTTGAAGACACCGGTGATGACCCTAACCGCACAGATGAAGAATTACTTCACATCGTGCCTGACAGCCCTGTCAAGCCTTATGATATGAAACACATCATAACCAAAGTGGTAGACAACGGTGACTTTCTCGAAGTTCACCACAGATTTGCTCGCAACTTCATCGTGGGCTTTGCTCGGATGGGCGGACAGAGTGCAGGCATCCTAGCTCAGCAGCCCCTTCATTCAGCCGGTGTACTCGATATTGATGCCTCGGATAAGGCATCCAGATTCGTCCGCTTTTGCGATTGCTTTAACATCCCTCTGGTTACCTTCGTTGATGTGCCGGGATATATGCCCGGAACTGACCAGGAATTCCGAGGCATCATCAGGCACGGAGCTAAGCTTCTCTTTGCTTATTCCGAGGCAACCGTGCCCAAGATAAGCATAATTACCCGCAAGGCATACGGTGGAGCCTATGTAGCCATGAGCAGCAAAGGGCTGCGGGGAGATATTTGTTACGCCTGGCCAACAGCGGAAATCGCTGTGATGGGTCCCGAAGGAGCAACCAACATCGTTTATCGTGCTGAGATAGCTAAATCAGAAAAACCCGACGAAACAAGGAAAAGATTGATTCAGGAGTACCGCGATAAGTTTGCTAATCCTTATGTAGCCGCAGCCAGAGGCTAT
>DAOUSX010000201.1 GCA_030627025.1 Dehalococcoidia bacterium | reverse complement strand
GGCTGTGGCTTTATTAATTGCATACCCGTCTTTATTGCGTCCCAGCTTTACTGGCAAAATAGATTTGCCGAGCGCGGGCTGCCTGTTATCGGTGATGATATTAAGTCTCAGGTTGGCGCTACCATTGCCCACCGAGTATTGACCAAGCTTTTCCGAGATCGGGGTGTTAAATTAGAGCGAACTTACCAACTGAACTTCGGTGGCAATACTGATTTCCTTAACATGCTGGAGAGGGAAAGATTGGAATCCAAGAGGATTTCCAAGACCAATGCTGTTATTTCACAGTTAGACTATGATATTGGCCCGGATAATATCCATGTTGGCCCCAGCGACTATGTTCCCTGGCTGGTCGATCGCAAATTTTGCCACATAAAAATGGAAGGCCGCACCTTTGGCGACGTCCCCTTGAATCTGGAACTCAAGATGGAGGTATGGGATAGCCCTAATTCGGCTGGAGTGGTGATTGATGCTATAAGATGCTGTAAATTAGCTTTGGATCGTGGCCTGAGTGGGACTATTGTAGCACCAGCATCTTACTTTATGAAATCTCCGCCAATCCAATACTCCGACGAGGAAGCCCGTTTGAAAACCGAAGCGTTTATCTCAGGACAAGAACAAGAAGAACCCATCTCACTTCCCGAACCGCAACTAGCCGAGATTAAGGGATAGGCTGCTCCTGCGGTAAAGCAGTGACAACTTCAAGCAGCGTACCTTAAAAAGTACTATTATTATGCTCAGTCAATGAGGCCTAATAGGTATGATAAAGTTAGGTGAGTTATGATGGTGACCTTAGTAGTGTCAGCAGGTCCTGGGGCGATGGATTCATACTCCCAGAAGCTTGCTGAGAACCTAGACGTCCCTAAGGCCTATACTGACATTTATCAGCGGATTCGCGAAAGGTTCAATATCTCTTGGTTCTCACGAGAGGCATTAAAGGCTGTCCCACAAGACTGGAACTTCACAAGAAGACTAAATAAGCTGAAAGGCATAATTCACTTGCCAAACCAGCACTTTGGGCGCTATGGAAACTTCCTCAAGCTACCCTACATCGTAACCGTACATGATCTCATCAGATATCTTGACCTCAAAGGATATGAAACATATATTCACCAGCCTAACCGCAGGGACAAATTCTACCTGAGCCTTGATTGCAAAGGCATCAAGAAGGCAACGAGGATAATAGCCATATCTGAAGCCACAAAAAAGGACCTGATGCATCACCTTGGAATACCTGATGAGCAAATAAGCGTTGTCTATTTAGGTGTTGACCATAAAACTTTCAGACCATCGTTTCAAACAAGTGAGCTCGAAGACCCCTATATTCTCTTTGTTGGTTCGGAGCACCCTAGAAAGAATCTGCCAACCCTGTTCAGGGCATTTAAAAGACTCAAGGAGCAACCAAGGTTTAAGAATCTAAAGCTAGTCAAAGTGGGTAAGGCAGGCGGTCCAGAGAGGGATTTTAGAAGGGAAACTGTGAGCATTATGAATTCTCTAAATTTAAATCAGGACGTAGTATTCACCGAGGCTGTTTCTGAGAAAGACTTGGTAGCATATTACCGAGGCGCTGAGTGTTTTGTTTTCCCCTCCCTGTATGAAGGTTTTGGCTTACCCCCCTTGGAAGCAATGGCCTGTGGTTGCCCGGTGATAAGCTCCGATAGCTCCTCACTGCCCGAAGTAGTAGGTGAAGCAGCAATCAAAGTTTCCCCTCATGATATTGAGGGATTAGCAGGTGCTCTGGAGAAAATTCTTACCGATCGAAAGCTCAGGGAGGACCTTATTGCCAGGGGAGCAATACAGGCTGCCAGGTTCTCATGGGAGCAAACAGCAAAGAAGACCCTCGAGATTTATAAAGAGGTAGAGAAAACCTTTGGCTAATCGTTCGGGACGGGACGTGCCGAAGTACAGTAGTGACTTGGATTCACTTCACAAGAACACTGGTTTTTACGACTTGACCATAAAGTGGTAGATTTAATAGAAATCCGAAAGACTGTCGGTTCACGCATCGCTGACCCGATGGTAGGAGTTTTGAGCCAAAGTGGCATAAAACCCAATGCTCTCACCCTTGCAAGCTTAGTTCCAAGTATAGCTGCAGCCTACTTTATAGGAACTGGTCATTTTCTTCTCGGTGGAGCTTTGGTGTTGGTCTCCGGACTCCTTGATCTCCTAGACGGAGCGTTGGCTCGCTTTACTAAGCAAGCTACAAAGTTTGGTGCTATTCTAGATTCTACAGTTGACCGTGTTTCTGAAGCAGCGATATTTTGCGGTCTTTTGATTTGGTATGTACCAAAAGGAGCTGTTTTGGAGGCTGGGGCCATACTTGCCGCCTTAATTGGCTCCTTTCTCGTTAGTTATATAAGAGCCAGAGCAGAAGGGCTGGGACTGGAATGTCAAGTTGGTTTGTTTACCCGAGCCGAGAGGGTTATAGTATTAGCCATAGGTTTGCTGGTAAATCAAGTTTTTATTGCTTTGTGGGTTTTGATAGTCTTTGTTTATATCACTATAGCTCAAAGGCTTCTTTATCTATGGAAGCAAAGAAATTTTTAGGAGTGTTTAGATGGCTGTTATTGCTCTTGTGGGAGGACAATGGGGGGACGAGGGAAAAGGAAGGATAGTTGATTCCCTAGCTGAGAAAAGCAAGATTGTAGTTCGCTTCTCAGGAGGTGACAACGCAGGCCACACAACAATTAACCCCTACGGCAAGTTCAGGTTGCATCTTGTACCCTCTGGCATTTTTCACCCCCAGGTAACTTGTATTATCGGCAATGGCGTGGTCATTAACCCAGCAG
>DAOUSX010000153.1 GCA_030627025.1 Dehalococcoidia bacterium | reverse complement strand
TAGTTGCCTGATTTATCAGGTGGAGCCGCCCGATAAATTGGGCAAGCACATTTCTAAACAGCCCTAGGAGTTTTATAGCAGCGGGCTATACTTCGACTAGAGCTTCACAATAGTTACTCCATCACTACCCTCTCCCTTCTCACCGGGACGAAAGGATTTGCTTAGAGGGTGGGAAGCCAGAAGTTCTCTGACGATATTGCGCACGGTGCCAGTGCCGAACCCATGAATGATACACACCTCGCTCAGATTAGCCAGACTGGCGTCGTTGAGGTAATTATCAAGCAGCCATTCTATTTCTTCGGCTCGTTTTCCTCGCAGGTCAAGTTCAGCTGAAACTGGACGTCCACGCAACTGTCTCCTCACGGGAATAAATTTTGGAGTGGTGCTGCCATGTGGCGACGCCACCTTTTCTACGGCGTCGAGCCCGAGCCTGAGCTTGGTCAGCCCGGCCTGCACTTCAAGCTGTCGTGCTTCCTGTGATACTGAGAGCACCGTTGCTTGCAAATCCACTTCTTTTAGCCGAACCGTATCACCAACAGAGATGCTGCTCTCATCTATTACCTCTTCATCCGTTTTTACATCTACCTTCGGCTGCCAGATTTCGCTCTTTAGTTGCTCTGGCACGGTAGCTAGCGCCTTTCTGGCTTGCTCAAGGGCAAGCTCCGATTTCTCCTTGCGTAATTCTGCCGCAGCGCTGCGGATTTCCTTTTGTAACTCGGCAGCCTCACGAGTAACCTTATCCCGCGCCTCTTGAATGACCTTTCGTTCTTCCGTTTTTAGCAGTCGAAGCTTGGTCTTTAATTCGGTGTTATGCTGCTCCGCTTCATTTCTCTCCCGTTCTAAGTCACGGCGGGTGGTCTCAACTGCTTGTTTTCCGCTAACCAAATCGGCGAGCATGGTTTCCATTTCCTGAGCGCCTTTCGATAACATGCCTCTGGCGTCGTTGATAATCTTGATGGGTAAGCCCAGACGGGAGGCAGTAGCCAGGGCATTACTCCCGCCGGGGACGCCCATAGTCAGATGATACGTCGGCGCCAGTGTAACAGGGTCAAAGTCAAGCGAAGCGTTTTGCAGCCCTGGAGTTGTGTATGCGAATGCCTTGAGGTCACTGAAGTGTGTGGTAGCTACGGTCATCGTTCCTCGCGATAGGAAGTGGAGTAAAATAGAGCGAGCTAAGGCAGACCCTTCAGTGGGGTCAGTGCTCGTACCCAACTCATCAAGAAGCACCAGACTCCTTTCCGTAACCCCGTTGATGATGCGTATAAGGTTGCCTATGTGCCAGCTAAAGGAGGAAAGTGTTTGTTCGATGCTCTGCTCGTCACCGATATCAGCGAATATCCCATCAAAGACCGGGATGCGACTTTCCGCTGCAGCAGGGATAGGGATGCCAGCCTGGGTCATCAAGCTGAGAAGTCCAATCGTCTTAAGTGCTACTGTCTTGCCACCGGTATTAGGTCCGGTAATTACAAGGATAGAGAAATCCCGCCCTATCTCCACATAAAGTGGCACTGCTTTTTCCATAAGTAAGGGGTGCCTGGCTTCGACGAGTTCGATTATGCCGGCTTGTTCATCCGCGGGTATTTCCCCGTCTCCGCTGAAAGTAATGAGGATGGGTTCAGTAGCCCTGGCCTTAATGGCATACCTTGCCTTGGCCAGCGCCAGGTCCAACTCGGCAACCAAAGCTATGCTGTGACAGAGCTCTGCCTCGTGTATTCCCACTGTAGCACTGAGGTCTTTAAGAATCCTCTCTATTTCACGCGCTTCTTCCATCACAAGCTCTCGAAGTGTGTTCCCCTGCTCTACAGCCGCCCATGGTTCAACAAATAGGGTAGCTCCAGTACTAGACACGCTGTGAACAATACCTTTCATTTCTTTGCGAAATTCAACCTTTATTGGAATAACATATCTTCCCTCGCGCTCGGTGATAATGGGCTCCTGGATTATCCTGCGCCTCCTGGGTGACCTTATTATGGCTTCCAGACTCTGTAGCAACTGCTGGCGCACCTCTTTCCACTGCTGCCTGACTGCAGCCAGCGTGGGCGAGGCAGAATCCAGCAACTCCCCGGTTGGTGCGATGCAGTTAGCGATATCTTTCTCGAGCTGGTGGAGTTCCACAATGCCATCGGCGATATTCCAGAGCAACGGTAGTTTTTCTGACAACTTTCCCACAGTGCTGCGCAATTGGCACATAGCAGCTACAGTTTGTCGGATTTCTATGAGAGTTCGAGGCTCAAGGATTTTGCCCCGTGCTGCCAGCGCTACTGCCTCTCGAATATCGAAAACTGTTCCGATAGAAAAATCAGGCTCCAGTGAAAGAAGACGACGCGCCTCAGCCGACTGTCTCAGCAGTAAGGAAATCTGTTCGTAATCCGAAAGTGGTTGAATATCAAGAGCTAGTTCGTGGCTGGCCGAAAACGCAGTAAATCCAGCCAGTATTTCCCTGATGCGAGGGAATTCGAGTATTTCCAGGCTCTTATCATCCACAACAGCAACCTCTGTTTATCATACAGATTATAGCATGATGCGAGGAGGGCACCAGAGGTTCTCCCCGGTGGCTCTCTGAAGTAAGCATGAGCGGAAACGCTTTACTTCTGCGAAATTTTAAGGGCAAAGTTGGCAAAATTAGAAGAAGGGCGGACCCTTGGAAAGGGGATTGAAAGCCGCTCCCCGGGCTGCTCCTTGATTTAGCCAGGCGGCTGGGCTAAGCCACACGTCCTGACGTTTTGTTTCAGCGGATGGGAGTGCCATGGCGAATCAGCGCCACAGCTATGAAACCCTTGTCCGTGCAGTTACTATGGCATCTTTTAAGATTTGTCCTGTCCGTTTACCATAGCATTTAACCTTTCATCGGATTGTTAATTCGAGCGGGATTGAAGCTCCAGCGGCAATAAGGAATAGTGAGCCTCAGCAATAGGCTCAGGTGAAACGCTTTTTGTATCTTTTCAATATGGCTATGGTCCTGGCTCAAACAAGCCAGAATTATCCTGTTGCTTGTCTTCTCCGCCCCTTGATAGTGAGGACTATGCTGCCTACGGCTCCCATCAAAAAAGCGGCGGGGCACAGGAAAACGGCAATAATGAAGAACGCCACATGAAAGACCTCCATCAGATGACTTAACGCACTAATGTGGCTGGTGAGTATGGTCAGGCCATAAAAGACATTATGCATCACAACAAAGACAATGAACCCGCCCACTGATGCTCCCAGCAAGATTAAAAACAGCTTCGTTCTTTTCCAGGTGCGTGTTACCGCGATGATCAAGGTGATGGCTGCAGTGAAGAATCTTCTAATGGATGTGCCCACCATTAGGAACAACTTCTTCAGGGAAAACCTTTTCAGCATTTCACGTCTTCCTATCTGCCTTTCGTGGAACCATTCTGGCGTTTGGAATAGCCATCGCCAAGACTAGAATGCTGACTTATCTTACCATATTTGGGAATAGAGGCGGATAAGTCTTGATGCCGTGCCCTGCGGTTTGAAAGGCTAAAGAATGGAAAATATTGGGATTTTCGTTCAATGCTTGAGCCCTTCCCATACGTCATTGCGAGCCGAAGACGTGGCAACCCTACCCTCCCCTGTCATTGCGAGCGGAGCGAAGCAATCTCGGAAAAGTCTCCTCTCCCTTGATGGGAGAGGAATAAGGTGAGGGTGAATTTCCCCCTCCT
>DAOUSX010000020.1 GCA_030627025.1 Dehalococcoidia bacterium | reverse complement strand
GTCGGCTGTCAGTTTCATCCTGAGTTCAAATCTCGCCCTGACAAGCCGCATCCACTTTTTGTGGACTTTATCAAGGTGGCTAGTGAGATGCTTGTTGAAGGTGCTCAAATAAGCTTGCCTTCGAATTAGACGATGAGATTATTTTTGGATACCGCTAATATAGAACATATTCGCCACGGAGTAAGACTGGGAGTGATCAGCGGGGTGACTACCAATCCTAGCTTAATATCCAGGGAAGGGAAGGTTGATTATCAAAAATTGGTCAAGGAGATATGCTCTGTCGTTCCTGGACCGGTATCTACTGAGGTATTAAGCCAGGATGCTTCTGGGATGATTGATGAAGCCAGGGAAGTGGCTAGATGGGCAGACAATATCGTGGTGAAAATACCGGCTAACCTTGAAGGAGTGGAAGCTACCTCGGTGTTATCTAAAGAAGGTATTAAGGTGAACTTTACCTTATGTTTTTCCTTAAATCAGGCTCTGTTGGGGGTAGCTGCAGGAGCTAGCTTTGTGAGCCCTTTCGTGGGCAGGCTTGATGATATTGGTGAAGATGGCATGAAGGTGGTGGAGGATATGGTTAAATTCTTGCGTTTTTATCAACTCCCAACTCAGGTGATAGCAGCGAGCATCAGGCATCCGCAGCATTGCGTGGTGGCGGCGGAAGCCGGTGCTCATATTGCTACTGTGCCCTACAGGGTGCTGCTCCAAATGATACAGCATCCTTTGACTGACATTGGAGTTAAGCGATTCATTGACGACTGGTCAAAAGTGATGAAGGACTGAGGAGGTTGCTATGGAAAGCATGACTGAACTTGAGGATAAAACTCGTGACGAATTAGAGGTGATGGCCAAGGAATGTGGTATTACTGGATACTCCTCGCTGAAAAAAGCGGACCTTATTCGGCGTATTCTGCAATCTCAAGCGGTGCAGCAGGGTAATTTGTTTGTGAGCGGTGTATTGGAGATCATGAATGAGGGTTATGGGTTCTTACGGCAAGATAGTTTTTTACGTGGTGCTGATGACATCTATGTATCTAATTCTCAAGTTCGTCGGTTCAATTTGAGGAATGGCGATTATATTTGTGGAGAAGCTAGAGCTCCTAAGGATAGCGAAAAATATTATGGGTTACTTCGTGTGGAAAGTGTGAACGGGCTTGACCCTGAAGTAGTCAGGCAGCGTGTCAATTTTGGTTCTTTGACGCCCACCTTCCCCGACAAGTTGATTAATTTGGAAACGACTCAGGATGAACTGTGTACACGGTTGATTAATTTGGTATCTCCCATAGGTAGGGGGCAGAGAGGTCTAATAGTCTCACCTCCTAAAGCGGGTAAAACAGTGCTCCTGAAGAAAATAGCTAACGCTATCATCGCCAATTACAATGATGTTCACCTTATGGTTTGCCTGATTGGAGAAAGGCCTGAGGAAGTAACCGATATGAGGAGGTCAGTAGAAGCTGAAGTTGTTGCTGCTACCTTTGATGAGCCGGTGGAGAATCAGACTCGTGTGGCTGAGTTGGCATTGGAGAGGGCGAAAAGATTGGTGGAACTGAACAAAGATGTGGTTATCCTCCTCGATGGCATCACTCGTCTTACTAGAGCTTACAATTTGGCGATGCCTGTCAGCGGACGCACTTTGTCTGGTGGTATTGACTCAAGGGCTTTGTATCCGCCGAAGCGGTTCTTCGGTACTGCCCGCAATACTCAGGAAGGGGGTAGCTTAACGGTCATTGCTACCTGTTTGGTGGATACTGGCAGTCGTATGGATGAGCTTATATATGAAGAATTTAAGGGGACGGGGAATATGGAGCTTCATTTAGATAGAAAATTGGCAGAGAAGAGGATTTTCCCAGCAATAAACATAGTTCCCAGTGGAACGAGGCGAGAAGATCTCCTTCTGGATGAGAATACTGTAAAGCAAATATGGCTGCTCAGGCGTGTAGTTTCGATGATAGCTGACGATTCTCCTAATCCCGCTGAAGCTACTGAGAAGTTGTTGACCAGGTTAGCTAAGACGAGGAATAATGCGGAATTCTTAGCCACTTTGTCCAAAGAGATGTAAGGAATCTTGATTTTGCTATGGGCACCGAGGGCTTGAGCTGGGCATACCGAGTCAAAGTCAGAATTAAAAAGGCATTAGGCAAGGATATTATTCTATGTGATAGTTGCATGTGGAACTGGCGGAGCGCTTGTAATCGTCCTGAACGTCCCAATGCTATTTCGTGCCCTGACTATCGTAAGAAGGGCAAATGATTATGTTGTCCCCTCTAGTATCGCTGCCATACCCTGTCCTCCACCAACAGGCATAGTTACCAGCGCATAATGCAGATTTCTTCGTTTCATATCGTGCATAGCGGTAACCACTAACCTTGCTCCTGTTGCGCCAAGGGGATGTCCCAGGGCGATACCGCCTCCATGGGGATTGGTGATATCCCAACTTATATCAAGCTCTGTCATACAGGCGATAATCTGGGCGGCGAAGACTTCGTTAAGTTCGATGAGGTCCATATCTCTAATGGTAAGCCTTGCTTTTTTGAGGGCCTTTCTTGTTGCTGGCACGGCTCCGACTCCCATATAGGCTGGATCTACAGCCCCGGACGCATGGGCTGTGATAGTTACCCAGGGCTTGAGTCCTAATGATTTAGCCTTACTACTTGACATAAGCACTACCGCCGCTGCGGCATCATTTATGCCTGAGGAATTACCTGCGGTAACCGTTCCACTTCTCTGAAATACCGGAGGCAGGAAAGCCATTCTTTCAAGGCTTGTGTCCATAGGACGTTCATCGGTGTCGAAGTGGATTGGTGGTCCTCCTTTTCTCTGTGGAACAGGCACAGGAGCAATTTCTTGTTTGAAAATTCCTTCTCTTATAGCTGTCTTGGCTCGGTGATGGCTAAGGAATCCCACTTCATCTTGCTGGGTCCGGCTTATATTGTATTTGGACGCGATGTTTTCTGCAGTATTACCCATATGATAGCCGTAGAATGTCTCCCACAGTCCATCAAGCACCATGAGGTCTATAATGTCTGCTCTGGCGTTGATGCTCATCCTGTAGCCCCAACGAGCTTTAGGAAGCATATAGGGACAGTGACTCATGTTCTCCATTCCTCCAGCAACCACAACCTCTGCTTCGCCAAGCATTATCGCCTCAGCTCCCAATGTAATCGCTTTCAAGCCTGAAGCGCAGACTTTATTTACTGTATAAGAGGGTGTTTCTTTGGGGATGCCTGCATAGATAGCAGCCTGACGGGCGGTGTTTTGCCCCTGTCCTCCTTGAAGGACATTTCCCATGATTACCTCGTCAACTTGAATTTCCTGTAAAGAGGAATCCCAATCCTGGCATTTTGCTTCTAACTCAGTAGCTTCTTCGCCTTTAAAGGCGGAAGGACCGTAGCTTAGAAGCTTCTTGCTGGTTTTTGGTCTTAAGCCAGCGCGTTTAAGCGCTTCGGTGATCACCAAGCGGCCTAGATTGACAACAGGGATATCTCTTAGGGTGCCGCCGAAGGTACCGATTGGGGTCCTTGCTCCGCTGACTATAACAACTTCCTTCGTTATTACCTCCTGTTTTCCACAACCTTAGTGAGCAACGGGCTTTGGCAGTGCTGCTCTGCTGGCCTTGATCAATGAAACCCGTCCACTAGTAGCCGATTATCATCGAGGAGCCACATCAAGATAATTGTAGAAGCAATTCGGGGAAAAATCAATGTAATCTTAGTGAGCAGTATTAAGTGGTCTCAGCAATGTTAATATCAAAACCATCTCAAACGGACGGGGAGACCGCTTCGAAGTCGAACTATATCATCACCAAACCCTCATCCGAATACAAAAAGCGCTAGCTGTGTAAGGCTGGCGCCTCTAAATTGCCTGGTGGAGGCGGGGGAGGGTCGAACTCCCCGTCCATAGAAAGGTTGCCAGAATATCCTACAAGCTTAGTCAGCTCCACTTGTCTCGCTCAACTTTCATCTGCTGACCGAATCCAGTTAAGCCAGTCGATTTTCTTATCCAATCCTTATCGACGTTGGGATTGGAGCACCTCGACTTTTTGACACCCAGTCCCAACCTTCGAGGAGAGGTTGAGGTGGATGTGTAGCTTTAATTAAGCTGCAATAGGTTCGGCATTTATTTTTTGCCATTTGTTTTGTGAGGTTAATGGCACCTCAGCTTGCAATTCTGTAGGCCTTCCCATGTCGAACCCACGCGCCCCCGCTATCTAATCAGACTGCCTTCTTACCACCTCCCTTTGATTTTTAGTGCACGGTCTATTTCTCTCTCTGTCTCACGGCGCACAATGGTTTCCCGCTTATCGTAAACCTTCTTTCCCTTACCCACACCCAACTCGATTTTGGCAATCCCATGTTTAATATACAGCTTAAGAGGAACTAAAGTCAAACCTCGCTGCATCGCCCTCCCTGTGAGTCTGTCGACCTCTTTTTTGTGGAGCAAAAGCTTGCGGGGACGGGTTGGCTGATGTGTGTTGTAGCTAGCAGCATCATACGAGGCGATGTGGCTGTTAAATAGCCAAATTTCTCCATTTTCCGGTTTGGCATAGGCATCCTGTAGACTTACCTTCCCCGCCCTTATTGACTTAATTTCAGAGCCCTTAAGCACAATGCCTGCCTCAAATCTTTCCTCGATATGGTAGTCGTGATAAGCTTTACGATTGACGATTGATATTCCTGAATTTTTCGCCATATGAAAATCTTACCATCAGGAAATAGTACAAGCAATTCAATCATAAAGGAGATTAGCTGAGATGAACCAGGCAGATAGATTTTACATCTTTATCACAGTTTTCTTGATTATTGCCCTGGTGGTCGGCGGTGTTATGCTGCTGACCAATCGCAATAAAATCCAGCCTATCGAGCTGGTGTTATCTCAAGGTGCGCTTCCGCAACAGGGTGGCGAGGTTTATATTGGTGGTGCAGTCATTAACCCTGGTATCTATTCCCTCATGGAAGGCGAGACAATACAGGCCCTTCTTTCGGATGTTGGCCTCGAACCTAATGCTGACCTTAACCATATCGCGATTTATATTCCTAAAGAGGGGGAAGAACAATCTCCGCAGAAGGTAGACATCAACCGGGCGGAATCATGGCTTCTTGAAGCTTTGCCGGGGATAGGTGAAATCAGAGCTCAGACTATCGTGGATTATCGTAATGAAAATGGTGAGTTTAAGCGGGTTGAAGATTTGCTTCAGGTCAAAGGCATCGGGCAAAAGACATTTGACGGGATAAAGGATTATATCACCGTATCAGATAGCAAAACTTCTTAATGTGGCTACTTTATATTAGCTGTGCCTGGGTAGCGGGTATTCTTATAGGCTCACAAGTTGGCCTGCCATTGATAATTACCCTACTCGGTATTTTCCCGTTCTTGTTTATCCCTCTTTTCCCCGATAGAAGACAGAACTTAATAGTGCTCGGATTGTGCTTTTTTGCTTGCATCGGAGGCATCCTTTATTTTCCATCAAGCTTACCTCGAGTAAATGAACATTTTGTTTGTTTCTACAATGAGCAAGGGATAGTAGAAATTCAAGGGATGGTGAAAGAGGAGCCTGATGTTAGAGATAGATATTGTTTGTTAACCATTTCAACCGAGAAGATAGGCATGGAGGGTGAAGAGAAGGAAGTCTCAGGTGCCGTTCTAGTGCGAGTGTCAAGATATCCCGAGTATCATTATGGGGATATACTCAGAGTGACCGGAGAATTAGAGACACCCCCTACATTTGAAGATTTTGACTACAAAAGCTATCTGGAACATCAGGGAATTTATTCCATCAGTTATTATCCCAGAATAGAGGTCGTCGAGGAAGGCAGAGGTTTTGAACCTTTGCAATGGCTTTATTCTTTCAGGGATAGGCTTTCTGATTCTCTGACTAAAGCTCTACCTGAGCCACAAGGCTCGTTAGCTCAGGGTATCCTGCTTGGCATAAGGAGCAACATACCTTATTCTGTGACGCAAGCTTTCTCAAGAACAGGGACTGCCCATATATTGGCTATCTCTGGCTTGCACGTCAGTATCATCATTGGCATTCTCCTCAGTTTTTTAACTTTGGTTTTTGGAAGACAGCGCTCCATATATATTTGGCTTACCCTTATTGCTATCTGGATTTATGCCTTGCTTACTGGAATGCATCCGCCGGTAATTCGCGCTACCATGATGGGCAGCTTATTCTTGTTAGCTGAATATTTAGGAAGGCAGCGAAGTGCTATTACTGCTCTGGCTTTTGCTGCTGCAGTGATGGTGGGCATTCAGCCTCAAATTCTATGGAGTGTCTCATTCCAACTTAGCTTCACGGCAATGCTCGGGCTTATTTTGTTTTATCCTTATTTTCAGAGTTGGGGAAGGAAAGGAGTTGCTAAGGTATTTGAATACAGGGACAGGGCTATAGCTATTGGTAATGTTCTTGTGGATGGCTTTACAGTGACCCTAGCGGCTATCATCGCGGTCTGGCCACTTGTAGCCTACTATTTCAACATTGTTTCACTGGTTGGTGTTCCAGCAACATTCCTTTCTTTGCCTGCCTTGCCAGCTATCATGGTTGCCTCTGCGTTGGTTGCTCTTGTGGGATTATTTGCCGTATTTGCATCTCAAATTTTAGGCTGGGTCGCCTGGTTATTCTTAACCTATTTGCTTTTAGTAGTTCAGGGCTTTGATGCCTTGCCATTCTCTTCTTTGCAGGTATCTGCTATCCCTGTGTGGTTGGTGTGGGCATATTACATCATACTTGCAATAGTTGTGGCATGGCTTAATCATAGGAAGCAGTTGAACGATATCTTCTCTAGGTTAGCTTTTAACGTAGAGAGAGGTAGTTAGTGATGGCTAAACTCTCCCGACACTCGCTTCTGAAGTGGCTCATTCCTCCTCTTTTATTAGCGGCTATACTGGTTTGGGCTATGGTTCTCACCACGCCGGATGATAACCTTCATGTGAGCTTCCTCAACGTAGGGCAAGGAGATGCTATCTTGATACAAACACCCAATCATCAAAATATACTCGTTGACGGTGGTCCCAGTCCTCAGGCAATAAGTTTGGAGTTAGGTAGAAAGCTTCCCTTCTGGGATAGAACGATAGACCTCATGATATCTACACAACCTCAAGCTGACCACATTACTGGATTGGTGGAAGTGCTGCAAAGGTATGAAGTGAAACAAGTGCTTGAGCCTGGTGTTTCTTATAATTCCTGCATTTATCAAGAATGGCTTAAGCTCGTTGAGGAAACGGAAATCAAGCATGATGTGGTTAAAGCGGGGCAGGAGATTGATTTGGGCAGTGGCATTAAGATAAAAGTGCTTAATCCTCCCGAGGAGTTTTTTCAAGGAACTAGCGCCGATGTGGATAACAATGGGGTGGTATTAAGGCTAAGTTGGGGTGAAATCAGTTTCTTGCTTGCCGCAGATATCAGGTGGGAAGGTGAATTTGAACTCATTAAACAGCGAGCTAATTTGAAAAGCACAGTGCTGAAGGTAGCCCATCATGGTAGCAAGACATCCGCCACGCCGCAGTTTCTAGCTGTGGTCGACCCTGAGGTAGCTGTAATCTCGGTAGGAGCAAATAATACTTTTGGGCATCCAAGCCCCGAGGTGGTGGGGAGGCTGAAAGAAAAGTTGGGTAAGAACAAAGTTTATCTAACATCAGAAAATGGCACCATTGAATTTATCACAGACGGGGAGAGGTTGTGGGTGAAGGTGGAGCGGTGATAGAAGCCATTGACACAGGCAAGTTATAACCGATACAATGTAGCCTTTGTAAGACTAGTATGGGTATGATATGGCTGAAGTAAAGCTTGGCTCTGGTGAGGGCTTTGAGAGCTTGCTGCGCAGATTCAACAGGCAGGTGCAGCAAGGCCGTATTTTAGCTGAGGTTCGTCGCCGCAAGTTTTTTGAGAAACCGAGCGAGGCGCGGAAGAGGAAAGATGCGGCAAAGAGGCGAAAGAGCGTAAGGGGAATGAGGTGACGCTGGGGGAGAAAATAAGGGAGGATCTGTATCAAGCAGTTAAGCAACAGGATAAGGTACGAATCTCCGCACTGCGCTTGCTCATATCCCGGATAAAGAATGCTGAAATTGCTGAACGAAAACCTGTCGATGATAACAAAATCATTGATCTCCTTAGTGGAGAGGTGAGGCAGCGGCGAGAAAGTATCGAGGCTTTCAAGCAAGGGAATCGCAGTGACCTTGTAGCTCAGGAAGAATCAGGCTTAGCTATTGTCTTAGAGTATCTTCCCAAGCAAATGAGTCGTGAAGAAATTATGGCTGCAGCACGGCAAGCAATTGATATGGTTGGCGCAAGCGGGGAGATGGACAAAGGTAAAGTCATGTCTCAGCTTATGCCCCAGCTTAAAGGTAAAGCTAATGGCAAAGAGGTAAGCGAGATAGTTTCTGAGCTACTTGCTCCAGCCTAACTTCTTTACATAATACTGTATCGGGATTCTGGTGATAAACAGGATAACCACTTTAGACAAAGCTTGAGGTGATTCTTAGATGGCTGAAGTTTATCCATTCTGTGGCGTACGGTACAAAAAAGAAAAGGTTTCCAATTTAGGAGTAGTCATTTGTCCACCATATGATGAGATTACTGCCGCAAAACAGAAATTTTATTACCAGAAAAGTGATTACAATGTGATTCGCTTGGAACTTCCTGCCCAGCCATCCGCAGATAGTGCCAAGGGTAGGTCTAAGTATGGTAATGCTGCGATGACCTTGAAAGGCTGGCTTGGAGAAGGGGTTCTTCAAGCGGACGGCTCACCTGCTTTTTACCTCCATGACCATTATTTTGGCTATCAGGGGAGGAGGAGGCGGCGTGAACTAATAGCCCGGGTTAAACTGGTGCCGTGGGGTGAAGGCATATGTCCTCACGAAGAGACATCTTCCAAAATTAAGCAGGATAGACTTCAGCTGTTACGAACTTGCCAAGCTGCCTCCAGTCCCATCCTTGCTCTATACCAGGGCAGGGACAAGGAGATGGCCGGGATATTTTCGTCGGTGTCACAGTATAACCCGCCGGTGGAATTAATCGATCCTGGTGAACGTCATCTCATTTGGGCAATAACTGAGCCTGAGGTAATACACCAAATCAGCGAACTTTTATCTGATTTACCCTTTTATGTTGCTGATGGGC
>DAOUSX010000069.1 GCA_030627025.1 Dehalococcoidia bacterium | reverse complement strand
GCACCACATTTAGGACATATCTCAGTTAGCTCGGTGGTTGGCGCAGCACAATTAGGACAGAAGCTGGTACCGCTCATTGGTTTCGCCCCACAATTAGTGCAAATTTCAGGACTCCCTGTCAGCTCTTTGCCACAATTTCTACAAAACATAGCTCCTCCTCTAAATGCCACTATACTTTACTCTAGCCTTATAGGCTACTAGAGATTCTCAAAGTTTCCGTGTTTAGCCTATTGTTTTTGGCCCTACCACTTCTCAATAAGTTTACCCTCCGTATCTCTCATGTGCCCCGAAACGGCAAATATAAAGTCGATGAAAGCCCAAATGCATACAGGTATGAGAAGTAGCAAGCCAATTCCAAATATCCAGGAAGTAGCCCATCCAACAATACCCAAGATAAGCATCACAACCGCTGTTCCAGTCTTGCCTAGATAGAACCGATGGATACCGAGCCACCCAAGGAAGAAAGCAAGCAACGTAACAGCAATCCTTGATTTTGGTGATATATCTCCCGCTATCGCCTTCGCTGCCACTCCTGCCACTCGAGCACCACATTTAACGCACATCTCAGTGAGCTCGGTTGTTGCCGCACCACAATTAGGACAGAAGCTGGTGCCGCTTGTCGGCTTAGCTCCACACTCAGGACACATTTCAGGACTCCCTATCAGTTCCTTACCACAATTCCTGCAAAACACAATACCTCCTCGTCTGCTCCACACAAAATGGAGCAGAACCTAAATCAGTTATCCTTGCCCACTTGTTAATGAGGATAATTATTAAAAGCCAGTCATAAACAGGCTCAATATATCATCTAGCCAAAGGCGCCAAACAGAGCAAATAGCGGTGTTAGGATCGCTCCCAGTACTGTAAACCACGATATCACGGCAATTACCACCCATACCCCCAGCGTGATAAGGAACATCCTCCACCACAACCCCCAGGCTAATTTCCATGTTGGCTTAACTTGTACCTTTTCATCGTCTTGTATCTCCATCCTTCATCCCTCCTTTTTTATTTATTAGCGCTTCGATTTTCAAGCTTAACCATCGACCATTGGTGCGCTTAGAATCAAAATATAACAGTGGATAGCAAGTTGTCAATAGGGTCTATCTAAAAACCCTGACGTTTGAGAAGCCACTTAGATAGATAAGTGACATCCTACATGTTTATGACGCTGCAATAGGACCCTCTTGTGTCATTACGAGCGGAGTGAAGCAATCTCAGAAAAGTCTCCTCTCCCTTGATGGGAGAGGAATAAGGGGAGGGAGAATCAGCAACGAGATTGCTCCAGCACTCTGTGCCTCGGAATGACAAAGAAGGAATGTCTGTCACCAATGTGTTCAGTGCACTTAATTGACGAACAGCTTGACAAACCTTAAAATTGGGCAGTGGTATGAATTACCTTAATGATCAGCGGAGTGAATATCGATGGCTAGAAAATATGACGTTATCATAGTGGGTGCTGGTCCAGCAGGCATTTTTGCCGCCTTAGAACTATCCGACGCCGGACTTGATGTGTTGCTGCTCGATAAGGGCAAGGAAACCAATGCTCGTATTTGCCCCGTCCAAGAAGGGGCTGAGCATTGCACCTACTGCTCTCCGTGCCACCTGGTAAGCGGATTCGGGGGTGCTGGTGCCTTCAGCGATGGTAAGTTGACTTTATCCACCGAAGTCGGCGGACACCTTAAAGAGCTAATTGGAATGGAACAAGCAAAAAATTTGGTTGATTACGTTGACTCAATTTACCTCAAATTTGGTACTCCCCATAAGGTTTATGGTGTAGGTGAGAAAGTAACCGAGCTAGAGCGTCGGGCAACCTTAGCCGGACTCAGACTGACTCCTGTCAAGTTACGCCATTTAGGAACAGAAAATTGCCGCCAGGCGTTAAAAACAATGCAAGAATACCTATCTTCGCGAGTAGATATAAAGTTAATGACAGCGGTCAAGACCATCATAGTCGAGGATAATTTTGTCAAGGCAATTAAAACCGAGGATGGAGAACAATGCGATTGTCGCTACTTGATCTTAGCACCGGGTAGAGAAGGGGCAGAATGGTTAGTTAGCGAAGCTGAACGACTCAAGCTCAGCATCAACTCTAACCCTATCGATGTAGGTGTAAGGGTGGAAGTCCCATTAGTGATTATGGAGGAACTAACTTCCGTGCTATATGAAGCGAAGCTTGAATTTTACTCTCCCAGTTTCGATGACCGAGTAAGAACATTCTGCATGTGTCCCGGTGGTGAGGTAATCATGGAATCTACCGGAGGCCCCGACCCAGTGGTCACCGTAAATGGCATTGGCTATACAGAATACAAAACAAAAAACAATAACTTTGCCATATTGGTAAGCACGACGTTTACCAAGCCTTTCCACGAGCCAATTGCCTATGGCAAGTATCTGGCACGCCTGGCTAACATCCTTAGCGGCGGTGTTTTGATACAGCGATTCGGGGACTTAATGGACGGTCACCGCTCAACACAAAGCCGCATCGAGCATTGCCTCACTAAGCCTAGCTTGAAAGCAGCAACAGCAGGAGATTTGAGCTTTGTTCTCCCCTATCGCCATCTTACGGGGATAGTGGAGATGCTTCAGGCAATGGACAAATTAACTCCTGGGGTTGCCTCACCTCATACCTTACTTTATGGGATAGAGGTCAAGTTTTATTCCAGCCAGTTAAAACTTACTCCTTGTTTAGAGACCGAAATTGGCAACATGTTCGCTGCTGGCGATGGCGCTGGCATAAGTCGAGGCTTGGTTCAAGCTTCAGCATCAGGCGCAGTAGCCGCCAGAGAGATACTAAAACGACTGGGGGAAAAGTAGCAATTATAACTCCGTCCCATGCCGTTGCAAACCCCTCGCTCCCTGTCATTCCGAGCTCTTCCCCAGCGTCATTGCGAGCGAAGCGAAGCAATCCCGCAACACTCAGGACAGGCTCGGCCAAGCGGTGTCAACTGGTCTTCGGCATTGATTTAACTTCTACCGCGGTTAAACCCAGTGCCTGCCTGGCTCTGGATACGGAGGGACAGCTTATCTATTTTGGCTTTCTAGCCACTGATGCCGACATTATCTCTGTTCAAAATTTTTATTCCCCGCGAGTAATAGCTATCGATGCCCCACTAAGTTTGCCTCTGGGGATGTGTTGTCTTGAAAAAAGTTGCCCCTGCCGACCAAACTCTGGTGAGAAAAACAGAAAATGCGACCGGGAATTGAGACGCTATGGGATCCCTTGCTATCCCACAACCAAAGAAACATTTATCAAAGAGCTGATTTATCGTGGTATCAGCCTTAAGAACAAACTTTGCCACCAGGGATTTAGAGTCATTGAGGTTTACCCTTATGCCACCAAAATCCGCCTATTTGGTAAAGCTATACCACCAAAAACCACGCGCGAGGGTATGACTTTTCTTAAACGAGAGCTAGCGAATCTTCTGCCTTCCCTCAGTCCATACCTCCATTTATTCGACCATAACCTTTGCGATGCCGCCATGGCAGCCTACACTGGTCTCCTCTGTCATGAGAACATTACGGAAGCTCTGGGAGATGGTGAAGAAGGACTAATCTTCATTCCTAAGGCTAGTCAAGGTAAACGGTCTCCTTGATTTCCACCTCCCACCTTGCTAGACTAGATAAATGTCACTGGGTGACACATCAGCAGTAAATCGTGAAGCAACTGGTAAAGGTCTGGTGGAAATCTTCACCGGTGATGGCAAAGGGAAGACATCAGCTGCTTTAGGTGTCGCGCTCAGAGCTTCAGGGCACGGCTTAAAGGTATTTATTATTTGCTTTATGAAAGGTGGCTTCCCTTATGGTGAGCGGAAGGCATTATCCCAACTACCAAATATCAAATTCGCTAATTTCGGTCTGGAGAGCTTTGTTGACCCGAATAATGTGACTGAAGCAGAAAAGGAAGAGGCAAGGAAAGCTTTGCGGATGGCTAAAGAAGTGATATCCAGCAATGAATATGATATAGTAATCCTCGATGAAATCAACGTAGCAACAGCCTGGAACTTAATCACCACTAATGAAGTGATAAAGCTAATAAAGGAAAAACCCAAAAACGTAGACCTTATCCTCACCGGGCGATATGCCGATGACAAGCTCATCGAATTAGCCGACCTGGTCACTAATATGACCAAAGTGAAGCATCCCTACGACAAGGGGACATTAGCGCGTAAAGGCATAGATTATTAACCAAAGGAGGATGTAATGGAGATAACTTTAAGCGTCATCAAAGCAGATGTGGGTGGCTATGTGGGACACTCCAGCTCTCATCCCGATGTGCTACAGAAGGCAAAAGAATGCATGGAGAGCGCCAAGAAGCAAGGACTGCTCATCGATTATCATGTCACTGCCTGTGGGGACGATGCTCAATTGATAATGACCCACCAGAAAGGTGAAGACAATGAACAAATCCATAAGTTAGCCTGGGACACCTTTGTAGAATGCACCGAGGTTGCCAAGAAGTTAAAGCTTCACGGTGCTGGGCAGGATCTTCTCGCCGATGCTTTCTCTGGTAATGTTAGAGGAATGGGCCCAGGTGTCGCTGAAATGCAATTTGAAGAACGCGGAGCGGAAACTGTGGTTATCTTTATGGCAGACAAGACCGCTTCAGGTGCCTGGAACTTACCACTGTATAAAATATTCGCTGACCCGTTCAATACTATCGGGCTGGTGATTGCCTCTAATATGCACTCGGGTTTTGCCTTCGAAGTTGAGGATGTTCTGGAAGCCAAGAAAATCAAGTTTAATGCTCCTGAGGAAATCTATGATATGCTTATTTTCTTAGGCTCGCCAAGTCGTTATGCCGTTACCAACGTATTCCACAAGGAAAGTGGTGAAATCGCCGCTGCTTGCTCTACCCAGCATTTAGCTCTCATTGCTGGCAGGTATATAGGCAAGGATGACCCCGTCTGCATCGTCAGGGCTCAGAGTAAGTTTCCCGCTGTAGGTGAGATACTCGAGCCATTCGCTTCACCAAACATAGTTGAAGGCTGGATGAGAGGTTCTCACCATGGTCCTCTGATGCCAGTTCCCTTCCACAATGCCAGAGCAACCCGCTTTGATGGTCCACCGAGAGTGATAGCCGCCGGTTTCCAACTAGTCGAGGGCAAGCTCGTCGGCGCCAATGACCTGTTCGATGACCCTGCTTTTGACGAAGCTCGCCATCAGGCAAATCTCATCGCCGACTTCCTGCGACGGATGGGACCGTTTGAGCCGCATCGCTTGCCGCTCGAGCAAATGGAATATACCACCATGCCTGAAGTGGCCGAAAAACTGGCTCCAAGATTCCAGAGCATTTGATAGGCTAAATGCCCAAGCTCCTCCTTGCTAGCAGCAACCCAGGGAAAATCAGGGAATATCGCCTTCTTCTGGGTGGCCTTGGATATCAAATAGTTACGTTGCCCGAACGTGGGATAAGCAAAGTTACCACCGAGTCAGGAAATACCTATGAACAAAATGCTGAAATGAAAGCTGCTACCTATGCTAAATTGAGCCAACTTATCACCCTCGCCGATGATTCAGGGCTGGAGGTAGACGCCCTCCACGGCAAGCCAGGCATCCACTCAGCCCGCTTTGCTGGAAAGAATGCCACTGATGCCGATAAAGTAGCAAAGCTATTAGCAATGATGGATGGCATCCCATGGGATAGGCGAACTGCTCATTTCAAATGCGTCATCGCTATTGCCACACCGGAAGGTAAATTAAAATTATGTCAAGGTAAATGCCATGGCATCATCGCCTTTGAAGCTAAAGGGGAAAATGGCTTTGGTTATGACCCCATTTTCTACCTTCCCGAACTTGCCAAGACTATGGCTGAGCTCCCCCTAGAGCTCAAAAATCAACTCAGCCATCGTAGTCAAGCGGCCCAAAAGGCAAGGAAGATATTAAATCAACTCCACAACTGACTTATTGACCATTGTAACCGCTGATAGTATACTGTTTAACAGGTATTTCCGATGAAGTTGTCTTGTCTTCAACAAAACCTGAACAAAGGGCTGGGCATAGTAAGCAGAGCTGTGGCCACCAGGTCTACTCTACCTATCACTCAAAATATCCTTCTTACCGCTGAGCCATCCCGCCTTAAGCTAGCCGCCACCAATCTAGAAATGGCTACTACCTGCTGGATTGGCGCCAAAGTGGAACAAGAAGG
>DAOUSX010000113.1 GCA_030627025.1 Dehalococcoidia bacterium | reverse complement strand
TCGCTCATTATCTGATTTTCTTCATCTGAATAAGCGGCAAGCCCCTTGATCCACGCTGGTTTCTTGCACCTTTTCCGGGCAATGTCCTCACAAGCAAGAACCATAGCAGAGGCACCATCAGAAGCAGGACAGATATGTCCATATCTAAATGGATATGCAACCCATTCAGTCTTAGCTATATCCTCGGGAGTGCAATCAGGCCACTGCAGATGGGCATATTTGTTCTTAGCAGCGTTACGTCTATCCTTAGCAGCCACCATATCAAGATGCTCGACACGACATCCACTTCTATGCATATAGTACATTGCCTGGTAACAAGCTACTCCTGCAGCAGCACCTACCACGAACATAGATAACAGATGTTTGAAACCCACTCCAGAATTTACCAAATTAAGCATGTTGCCAAGAGCAACATGACCAAGACCGGTCGTGGCTCCAGGCTCTTTGCTATCCGAGTGTTTTTCCCAGGCAGTCGCTACGGCTATATCATAAAGTCCCGAAGCTACAGCATAATAAGCCCCATGAGCAACAGAGCCTCCAGTTGACCCACCAGTGGTAATTCGGAGGACTGGCTTCCCCGAAGCACCAATCCAATCCCCAAGCCATTGCTCTGGCTGGGCAACGCCACCAAATCCTTGCATATTGCCTACAGTAAAAGCATCCACTTCCTGAGGACTCACCTGAGCATCTTCCAATGCATTCCACACTGCATCCCCAACCATCTCAGCGAGATTAACATCCCTCCTTCTCCCAGAATGCTTTGTCTGACCACAGCCAATTATGGCGACGTTTCTCATTTTTTATTCACCTCCTAGAATAAAGACTATGTTCTTTTGAGCACATATTCCAAATTGTCCATGAGCCAGAGCCCTGTATGCCGGGATTTGATAACCATTTGCCTCACCCCTTATCTGTTTCGCTGCCTCTATTATCCTCACCAAACCTGTGGCGCAAATAGGGTCTGCCCCTAAAGCCCCACCACTGGGGTTCACCGGTATTTCGCCATCCTTTCCAGTCATGCCTTTCTCAACGAGGGCTTTACCCTTCCCTTCTCGGCATAATCCTAAAGCCTCATAAATCATCAACTCTTCGTGAGCGAATTTCTCGGAAACTTCGAAAACATCTATCTGAGCAAAGGGGTCACTTACCCCGGCCATTTCATAGGCATCCTGGGCAGCTTTTTGTAAAGAATCAAGTTTATAAAGGCTTCTATCCCGGATATAAGTATCCTGACAGCTACCTACCCCTTCTATCCACACCGGGTTGTCGGTGATTTCTTTGGCTTTTTCTTCACAGGCAAGCACTATGGCACAAGCTCCATCGCTGATGGGAGACATCGTCAGTTCCCGTATGGGGTCGTAGTAAAGCTTAGAGCTCAATACCTCCTCAATGCTCACATCTGGCATTTTTCTATGGGCGTTTGGGTTATCGGCAGCGTTCACGAGGTTCTTAACAGCCACCCTTGCAACTTGTTCCTCCGAGACATCGTACTTGTTCATATACATCCTCGCCTGGAGAGCCGCCGCTGATATATCATTCAAAAACCCATACTGTCGTTCAAACAGCGGGTCGAGTGTATAGCTGGATATCAGATGAGGATTCACCACCGAGCCTTGTGTGTGCGCCTCTACCAGAGCTATATCATGAACCCCAGAAAGAACCCTCATCAAAGCGTAATAGGCTGCGAAAGCCCCATCTTCCTCTACCTTCGATTCATCTTTCAGATAGGCCCCAACAGCCATGCTGGTATAAAGATTTGAGATTGTCCTTGCATCTAAAAAATCTGTGGAAGCGGTAATCACAGTGCCCACATCCTCCCTTGAAATGCCTGCGTTACGAAGAGCCCCTTTGGCAACTTCGAACACCATGTCCTCCCTCGTCATTTGCATGTCCTGCTGATGGTAACTCTGGGCATAACCCACTATGGCAACTCTTCTATCCATTACACCTCCTTTGCACCGAAGCTTATAAAAGACTAGCTATATTGAGTTGGCTTTTCAGAGATGCCAAGCATCTGTCTGGCTTCTTTAGGCGTAGCTATCCTTCGCCCCATGTCCTTGGCCAACCTCACCACCTTTTCCACCTGCTCAGCGTTGCTCTGGCACAATTTCCCAGGTTCAATGTAGATATTGTCCTCCATACCAACCCGAATATGTCCACCAAGCAGAATCCCCATGGTAACCATGGGCATCTGATTAACACCCGTGCCAATCATGCTGAATAAGGAATTCGGCGGTAGGTGCTGAACCAAATTTAACACGTTCGCCGGCGTGGCATACATACTTGTCTGAAAGCCCATGACAAACTGAATCCAGTAAGGAGGGTCGACAAAGCCACCTTTAATTAAGCTGTCCACAAACCAGAACTCACCGGGGTCATATATCTCCATCTCCGGCTTTACCCCCTTCTCCTTCATCTTCGTTGCATATTTCTCCGATTCACCATAGGTCCACGGTATACAGACATCGAAGCTCATTGGCTCCTGCCCAGCCTCACGTGCCTTTATGACCAGCCGCATTATGAACGCATGGAGATCCAGGCTAGCCATCTCAGGTTTGCCATGTTCAACACAAGCCAGCCTTTGCTCTATGGTAATCCCTGGAAGACCGCTCGAGGTGTTATTGATAATTATATCGGGGCACTTTTCCCTGACTAGAGCATTAACCTCCAAATAATCATCGCCACTATAGGAACTCATCTGTGGGTTATCTCTCAGACGACGATGAATATGGACAATGCTTGCCCCTGCTTTATAAGCATCGTAGGCTTGCTCCGCTTGCTCCTCAGGCATTTCCGGTAAGTTGGGATTTGCCTCCTTACCATGCGCACTCCCCGTCAGCGCCACCGAGATAATCATCGGCGGCATGCTGCTTAAACCATGGTCAACCTTTTTCAAATACGCATAAGGGTCGGAGTAATTCCACATGTAATCTTTCACTTCTGCCATAGTAAACCTCCTTTTTTTATTTACTGTTGGTTGGCAATTCTATCAAAAATCGAGCTCGCTAACAATATATAGCGTAACTCTTCTTTCATTATTATTTATTCTACAGGCACTATCGGATTAAAGCCCCAGCTCAGTAGCCACCCTTTCTTCCCATAAATCACTATCACCCATGGCAAACTCCGATGCCTTGACACGCCGAAAGTAAAGACCAACATCATGTTCCTTGCTAAACCCAGTGGCTCCATGAATTTTAATGCCATCAAGGCACGTCCGCTGGTAAACTTCGCTTGCCTTCGCCTTGACCAGGGAGGTGTGTAACCTGGATGGAACCCCAGTGCTTATCTCCCAGGCCGCTTGATACACCAAGTATTGCAACCCCTCTGCATTAACAAACATGTCAACCAACCTATGTTGAATTGCCTGGAAGGAACCAATAGGCTTATCAAATTGAACCCTGTCTTTAGCATAGGCGTTGGTCATTTCTACAACAGCCTGGCATCCCCCAGATACTTCGGCACACTTCAAGATAGCTGCTCTATCTAGAATAAACTCTACTATATCCCACCCTTCTCCAATATCCCCAAGAACATTACCCTCAGGGACTTCTACCCTGTTGAACGTCACCTGACATTGTTTATCCTGGGCTATGGTGGGGATTACTTCCACTTCCACACCTGCGCTGTTAGCGTCAACGATAAACATTGCGATTCCCTCAGCCTGTTCACTGGTTCGCGCTGCTACCAATAAATGATTGGCCACGTTCGCATTAGGAACAAAGAGCTTAGTGCCTTCAATAATATAGTGTCCATCTCCTACTCTAGCGGAGGCTTTTATCTCCGAAGTTTTGTACCCACCCAATGTCTCAATTACCGCCAAAGCCCAAATTGCTGTGCCATTGGCTATTTGAGGAAGAAATTTCGCCTTTTGTTCTTCATTCCCATACTCCAGTATCGGCAGGGCACAGACAGTACTAGAGAAGAAAGGACTGGGGAGAATATTCTTTCCTATCTCCTCCATCAGGAGCACCAAGTCCAAAAAAGTTCCCCCGGTACCTCCATGGTTCTCAGGGAAAACAAGCCCAAGCCATCCTAACTCAGCCATCTTTTGCCACATCTGTGGGTCATACCCCTTTTCATCCGTCTCCAGTTCTCTGACCTTAGCCTTAGGACATTCCTTTGTCAGGAAATCCCTGGCTAAACTCCGAAGCATCTCTTGGTCTTCTGAAAGCTTGAAATCCATCATACCCCCTGATATTTCAATATGACTTGGGCAAGCCTAATTTAAACTGCCCGATCACATTCTTCTCAATTTCATCAGTGCCAGCAGCAATTGAGATGCCAGGGAAAAGCAGATAGACACGTTGTATAATGCCATGGAGCTTAGCCCATTTTGAATACGGGTCAACTTGAGAGTAGGCACCCATGATCCTCATCCCGATAATACCTAACCGTTCCAATAGTTGGTCGCCAAAAGCTTTGTTGCGTGAAGAGCCATA
>DAOUSX010000021.1 GCA_030627025.1 Dehalococcoidia bacterium | reverse complement strand
CGTGGCAATCTCGGCGGGGTATGGGATTGTCTGGCAATGACGAGAAGGGGCTGTGTAAATGATACAAAGTGTTGGTTTCGCCTAAAAATAGCGCTAGGGGTATTGCATAAACAGTTTGAAGCTTGGTAGTATTGTTTAAATGAAGTTAAGTAAAACGGCGCAGTGGATTTTGAGCCTGGGCATAGTGGTGGCATTGCTAGTTGGGGTGGTGACCGTTTACGGTGCGCAGAGGGCAGCGCAAGGCGATTTACAGAGCGAGTTGACACAGCTTAACGAGAATTTTGTCAAATATACCGCGCAAAAAGGGGAACTGCAGGGAAGACTCAACAAGGCTCAGTCTGACCTTTCAAAACTGGATGAGAAATTCCAGCTTCCTACCGAGTCAGTGGAGATAACTGAGGCTATATTTGAAGCTGCCGATGATTCCAATGTGGATATAATTAAGATTAGCTCCTCGCTTCCCAAGGTGGGAAAGGCGACAGGAACCGTTGCTTACGATAGCTTCGAGATAAGTATTCAAGCTGAAGGCACGGTGGTAGAATTGCTTAAATTATGCGAGAAATTAAGCGGAGCGTTCACTAATGGTGTCATGAACAATGTGGTGATTGATGTGGGTAAGGAGGAGGGAGAGGTGAAGATTACCCTGGGTTTGACTGTTTATTGTTATGAAGGTTCATAGGATTATGGGGGAAAATGGCTAGGGAACAGGCTAGTTTGTATATTGACGACGCGGCAATCTATGTGCTTCTTTCCCGAGGCAGACAGGTTATAAGATGGGGTAGCTCGCCTCTGGAATCCGGGCTGGTGGTACAGGGGGTAATTCAGGATGAGGATGCTGTGGCGGCTAAGGTAGCTGAGTTATGGCGAACTGTAGAGATAAAGACAAGTAAGGTTATCGCTGGCATCAGTGGCATTGGTTACCTCTACCGTCCAATTAGTATTCCTGAGTTACCCAAGGAGATGCTTCCTGAGGCGATAACGAGAGAGGCAAGTACCACTCTGGGCATTTCCATTGAGGAAGTATACGTCTCCTGGCAAATCATCAGCTCTGTCCCCGGGGAGATAACCGTTTATGTAGCTGCTTTGCCGCGAAACTCGATGGATGCCCTGGTCTCCACTTTGCGTAGGGCAGGGCTTGACCCTTATCTTGCCGACTTGAAGCCACTGTGTCTTGCCAGGACAGCTACTGAGACCACAGCCATCATGGTTGATGTTCAACCTGGTAGTTTCGACGTAGTCATACTGGTTGATAATATGCCTGAGGTGGTGCGCAGCTTGCCTTTACCATTGGAAGCCTCTTTGGAGGAGAATTTAGACACTATAACTGAAGAATTAGACCGTAGCGTTATTTTTTATAACTCAGCTCATATGGATAAACCCCTTGACTTCAGTGTTCCCGTTTCAGTCTCTGGTGAACTTGCTGAGCGAGAAGATATCTGGGAACGCATTAGTGGTGGAAATCGTCCTGTTCAGGTGATGCCGTTGCCTGTGGCGGTTCCAGAGGGTTTCCCGTCAGCCGGGTATCTCACTAATATTGGGCTGGCTCTTAAAGAGGTGCTTGCCACCGAGAAAGGTGCCATAGCTTATTCCTTGATTGACTTCAATGCTGTTCCCGAGGTTTATCTGCCTAAACCTCGCAAGCTGGCTGATATAGCGTTCGTGCCCACTATCGTTGCTGGTGTTGCTTTGGTAGCTATATTTGGTTTCTTCAGTGCGTCTGTTTACATTCATAATAACGGATTGCAAGCTCAGATGGCAGCAATAAACGAGAAGATGGCAGCACAGCAAGTTCGCGCTGAGGACATAATTGCTCTTAATCAACAAGTTACTTCAGTGGAAGCGGTCAGGGATGCCCTTGTTGCTGATCTCGATGCTTTCGAAGCTGATAGGGATAAAATTAATGGTGACCTGGCGGAAGCAAATAGCTGTCTACCCGGAGATGTGGAGTTGGGGAAAATGAGCCTTACTAAGAAGGCGGGGGAATCAACGACGTACACCCTGGTAGTCGAAGCTTATGCTGACAACGAGGATCACATTCTCAGGTATGGCGAGGATTTGAGGGCAAGTCGGGTAGATGGTCAACCCAGGTTTGACCTGGTGGTGATTACCTTGGTAGATAGTAGCGGTGGGGGTGACTACAACTATAAGGCTACAATAACGCTGACCAAAGTTATTTAGCCTCTTTTTCGTTCAACCTTGCTTAGCAATCTTGCATGTTGCTTGCATACTATCAGTTTACCAAAACCGTTCATCATAAGTCGTTTTTGCTTTCTTAGCCGCTGTATTCCAGTATAGATAGGTGACAGCTGAAAGTATGAAGAGTACGTCTTATTTTGTGCTTAAATTTGGGGCTCGAACAATTCTTTGCTCTGCTCAAGCTCTCCCACACGTCATTGCGAGCCGAAGACGTAGTAATCCTACCCTCCCCTGTCATTGCGAGCGGAGCGAAGCAATCCCGGCGGGGCATGAGTTTGCTTCGGCACTGACGTGCCTCGCAATGATAGAGAGGGTATGTCATTGGAGCCGAAGGAGTGGCAATCTCACGAAAGCAAAACTCTAAATACTAAATCCGAAATACTACACAATATGAAAAAGCAGTCAGTAATCAGCAGTCAGCGGCTAGCCAATGGCTGAAGGCTGAAAGCTGATAGCTACTAAATTGAGCTCTAAATTTTGATATTGGGATTTGTTTAGAATTTAGTGCTTGGTATTTAGGGCTTCAACTTGTAGATTGTAGAGCTTGTTCCGAGTAAAACGAGGAATCTCGCTCTAGTTTGTTTCAGCTATGCCTCGTAACCGCTTACGCTCCTCGCAACGACCAGAAAGGAGGTCATGAGTCACTAATCATGGGAACGAGTACATTTTATTTACAAGACCTTGCAAATATGTTAAAGTTGCTAACAGTGCAGGCGTCCTATTACCATATTCCTATTGATGCTATTGCTTGCTACAGGTATGATAAAATTGTAGCAAGAAAGGTAAACGTAAGATTAGGAGGTAAAAAATAAAGCGGAAAGTACCTTACGTAGCTATCGGGGCCTTGAGCAGGTTCCTTGACCGCATAAGGCATGCTAGCATGCCTAACAAAGTAGATGCCGATCTACTGCAGGATTATGGCATATCCAAGGGCAACGTTTTTGCTTTGCTCAGCACGCTCAAGTTTCTGAATCTTATTGATGAAGGAGGTGAGCCTACCGCGGATTTTGGCTCACTTCAAACCATGGGGGAAGAATTTCAAGGTAACCTGGAGCAGATAATCAGAAAAGCATATGCGGATCTATTCTCCAGGTTTGACCTCACAAAGGATAGCAGGGAGCATATCAGGAATTACTTTGCCCGGAATTACTCAGCCTCTCAGGCAGGAAAAGCTACAACTTTGTTTTATGGCCTGTGTAGTAAAGCTGGTATCCCGACTATTGAGGAAAAGGCGTTAAGGATTGCCAAGGCGAGGCTAGTCTCTGAAAAGCTGAAGGGCAAGATAGACACTACCGGGGAAGAGGAGCAAGAGGAAGCTGAACCTCGTGAGAAGGAGCCTGAGGTTCGAGGTGTACCTCACATTGATATTCGCATCCATTCCAGAGATTTTTCTTCAATGCAGCCTAACCAGATACAGGTCTTCTTCAATGGCTTAAGTAAGGTTGTAAGGCAGAGAGAGAAGTCTGAAGAGGAAGAAAGTTAAAGCACTCCCCCTATTTTGACTACCAAGTTGGCGTATTTTTCTTGGTTTATGGCCGTACCCCGTGAATGAAAGCCCAGCATATTTAGTTGATATTGCTGCGATTTTGCAATTTGCACGATTCTGGCCATATCAGTATGTGGTGGCAGCAAGCAAAATGCGAAATATTTTGTGTCTGGTTGATCGGTGATGAATTGTTTAATTGCTGTAGCAACTACTGCCTTCTGTTACGTAATTGCATTATTTTGACAAAGATTACAATTATTTTTGCAATTTTGCAATTTGCTCTTGACAAAATTTTCTGGGTGTGGTAGTTTTTAACTGTTTAACTAAAACTAAACTGCAAGATGGAGGTAAAGTGCAAAATATTGTTGATTTGATCAGGATCGCTGTGGAGCAGCATGCCTCTGATTTACATTTGGTTGTTAATTACCCTCCTTTTTTGAGGGTAAATGGTGTCATTAAGCCGATTCAAGGAGCAGAACGACTGACTCCCGAGAGTGTTCAGCGAGCACTTGAGGGGTTAGCCACACCTGCACAGCTTGAGGAGTTTCGCCACGCGTTCGAGCTTGATTTCAGTGAATCCTTGCCTCACCTGGGGAGAATTCGTTGCAATGCGGCTCGGCAGCGAGGCGCAATTAGCATGGCCATTCGATTATTGCCTCCTGAGATTCCTAGCATAGACGAACTGCTTTTACCTCAAATATGTAAAGAGCTGGCTATGTATCCCCGAGGGCTAGTAGTAATCTCGGGTCCTACTGGAGCTGGTAAGAGCACTACCCTGGCAGCTATGATAAATCATATCAACGTAAATACGGCGAGCCACATAATTAGTATTGAGGATCCCATCGAGTATACTTATACTAATTTAAACTCCGCCATCACTCAAAGGGAGCTTGGTTCGGATACCCACTCCTTTGCTGACGCTTTAAAGCATGTACTAAGGCAAGACCCTGATGTCATCATGGTTGGTGAAATGAGGGATTTAGACACCGCCGCTGCAGTTCTCAGCATAGCTGAATCTGGGCATCTGGTGTTGACTACAGGGCATGCTACCAGTGCCTATCAGTGTGTTGAGAGGGTTATAGACCTCTTCCCACCAGAGCAGAGGTATCTGGCTCAAATCAGGCTGGCTTCCCTGATAGTAGGTGTTCTGTGTCAGATTTTGGTGCCACGGGCAGATGGCTCAGGAAGAATTGTTGCCGTAGAGACAATGCTGGGTAATGTGGCGGTTAAGAATCTCATCAGAGAAGGAAAGATCTATCAGCTATCTAATGTCATCCGCACCAGCAGCCTGGAAGGTATGGAGACCCTGGACCAAGCATTGGTCAGGCTTTATCTCCGGGGGATGGTTAGCCTTGAATCTGTGGGAAGCTTTTGCAATGATAGAGAGGAAGTGGAAAGGCTTATTGGCAAGGTGCCAGTGCTCGTTCATGCTGAATCACGTCCACGGGTCCCCGCGCAAAGCAAAACTTTGTCCTCATAAATTCCCCTATCCTTGATTATCGTGCTCTAGTCATTTGGCAAAAGAGATTGAACGCTTCTGCGGAATGAGTACTCCTTTTTGACAAGCTAGCTTGTCAATGCTATTATCAATTCTAGACTTTAAAAATGGTAGGTTTATATCGAGGGGGCCTTAGGAGGTGGTGAGTGGTGGAAGACGCTGATAGTTGGCTTATATTAGCCTTCATAGTCTGTCTGGTATTTTCGGGTTTCTTTTCCAGTGCTGAGTCAGCTTTCCTTTCCTTGCCCAAACTCCGCATAAGATACCTAGCTGAGAATGGGCGTAGAGGGGCGGAGTGGTTAGCTAAGATGGCAGAGAGTCCGGAGAAAGTCTTGGCTACCGTTTTGCTGGGAAACAACCTGGTAAACGTGGCTGCGGCTACCCTGGGGACCATCATGGCAGTGGCGACCTTCGGCCTAGTTCGTGGTCCGATTATAGCTACTGTGGGGGTAACCGCATTGATTTTGATTTTTGGTGAGGTCATTCCTAAGACTTTAGCGGTTCATCATGCTGAGCGGTTATCTTTGCTTTACGTTAAGCCGCTGAGGGTTATACAGTGGTGTTTTTATCCCTTTGTGTTGGCACTAAGCCGCATTGGTTTGGGATTTACCAGGGTAATAGCTCAACCCGATGAAGGGAAGACGTTTATAAGTGAGGGAGAAATAAGATCGGCGATAAACGTAGGGCAGGTTGAAGGGGTGGTGGAACAGGATGAAGCGAGGATGCTACACAAGGTTTTTGAGTTTACTGACCGTCCGGTGGGTAAGGTAATGATTCCCAGGACAGAAATAGCCTGGGTAGAGCAAGGAACGAAGATTGGCGAAATTTTGGATATTTATGCTCAAACACCTTACAGCCGCTTTCCGGTATATAAGGATAACACCGATAATGTAGTAGGTATTTTGTTTGTCAAGGATATACTTATGAAATTAAATGATGGCATTGTTGATAAGGAAGCCATTATCGATGATCTAATACGCCCGGCGCATTTTGTGCCTGATAGCAAGCGTCTTGGAGAACTTCTTGCCGAGATGAGAAACGGAGGTTATCACGTAGTAATGGTGGTTGATGAATATGGCGGCGTAGCGGGAATGGTTACTCTAGGGGAGCTAACTGAGGAGATTATCGGTGACATTGGTGACGAGCTGATCGAAGAAAGGAAGGAATTCGTGGTGACCGGGGACAACACTTTCCAGTTGGACGGTGGATTTCGAATCGAGGAAGCTAATCAGGAATTGGGGCTGGACTTACCTGAGGGAGATTATGACACTGTGGCTGGTTTCATTCTCAGCCATCTTGGCAGGATACCAAAGCAGGGTGAGCAACTGAAGTATCGCCATCTGAAATTTGTTATCACCGAGATGCAAGGGGTGAAGATAGAGAGAATCGTGGTAACAAAGGAAGAGGAAAGCGTTCCCTAAGAATCCCTCGAATTCTTGGGTTAAAAGGGATGCAGCGCCTGCGTGTTAGATTTGGTCGTGGTGAACAGGTCAAATTTATTTCTCACCTCGACACTATGCGATTCTGGGAAAGAGCGTTTCGAAGAGCAGAAATCCCGTTAGCTTATTCTCAAGGGTTTAGCCCGCATCCCCGAATTTCGCTGGCAGCACCTTTAGCGGTAGGGGTAACCAGTGAATTCGAGCTTATGGATGTATGGCTAAAACGATGGATGCCCCCAGAATCCTTTTTGATGATGGTAACAGGGCAATTACCGGCTGGCTTCGAGATATTCGAGGTTTGGGACGTCGCTCTTCGTCTGCCCTCGCTTCAATCAATGCTTGCGTTCAGTGAATATCATGTTGGTATAAAAACAGAAAAAAAAGAGCAGGAGATACAGGATTCTCTGGATTCACTGCTTCAAGCTAAACAATTGCCCTGGCATCATTCTAGAGGTGAAAAAGTGCGTTGGTATGATTTGCGTGCGTTGATAGACAGTCTCTGGCTGGTTAGCTATCATTCTGACCAGAGTGAGGAACCTATGTGTATTTTGGGGATGAGGTTGATGTGTGATACCACTGGCAGCGGTCGTCCCGAGCAAGTGGTTAGCGCCCTGTCTTTCAGCGATTATCCTGAATTTATCCACCGCACGAAGCTGATTTTGAAGCAATGAAAAGAACAGGTTCTCTAAAACTTCTCCAGATTTTTAGGGCAAAAGTGAGCTTGTCGCAGACTTTTCTCGATGCTGAGCGTCAGCAGAAAGCGCGACAATATAGTAAGCTGACACGGAGGTTGTTATGCATTGAGCTTGGAATAGGCATCGCTTTGCTACTGGCTCTGCTTTTGAGCGGTGCTTCAGCAAAGCTAGCCGAATTCCTTGTCTTTCCCCTGCCGTGGTCAGCGGCATTGTACTTCCTCATTCTAGCGTTTGGTCTGGGAATAATGATGGTGCCTTTAGGCTATTATCAAGACTTTGTTCTGCCCCATCGCTTTGGCCTATCACACCAAAAGCTAGCTAGCTGGCTGGCGGATAGAACTAAGGCTTTGGCGTTAGGGTTACTGCTATCGGTGGGTTTGATTATAGCTGCCTACTGGCTTATAGAATTTCTTCCCTCACTATGGTGGTTGGCAGCCTGGGTGATCGTGCTCTTAGTTAGTCTCGTTCTCACCCTGCTTGCTCCCACTATTTTAGTATCGTTGTTTTTCAAATCAGAACCGTTACCGGATGGTGAATTGAAGCAGAGGCTGGCGTGCTTGGCACAGCGAGCCGGGATTGATATTAAGGATATATTTACCATAAATCTAAGCAGTAAGAGCACCACGGCTAACGCCATGCTTGGTGGATTTGGTAAAACGAGGCGGATTATCCTCAGTGATACCATGCTCAAGGAATACTCCACTGAAGAAATAGAGGTAGCCCTGGCTCATGAGTTCGGGCATCACCTTCACCATGATATTGCTAGACTTTTCTGGGTTCAGGCAATGGCATTTTTATTGGCATTTTATCTGGCAAATCTCGCTCTGGAGGGTGGTGTGGCGCTATTTCCCTACCAAGCGATAGGTGATATTGCTGGTCTCCCCTGGTTGTTTATGGTTCTGCTAGCATTATTTTTGATATTGCGCCTACCGCTCAATTGGTATAGCCGACGCATTGAGCTGGCAGCGGATAAAGCAGCGCTGAAGTTAAGTGACAATCCTGAAGGTTTTATCAATCTAATGACTAAGCTGACTGACCAGAATTTGAGTGAAGCTGAACCTGTGCACTGGGAGAGGGTTTTGTTTCGTGACCATCCCTCATATAATGAGCGAGTAAAGTTAGCTCACGAATACAAGCACGTGCCTATCTAAGCTATGGAGAAGATCAAACTGGAATCCAGGGTGTTGAACTTTGTTGGCAAACATAGCTTAGT
The DNA here is from genome assembly GCA_030627025.1 of Dehalococcoidia bacterium. GTDB lineage: Bacteria > Chloroflexota > Dehalococcoidia > GIF9 > AB-539-J10 > CG2-30-46-19. The sequence goes on along the minus strand of DAOUSX010000021.1, from coordinate 402 downwards.
TGCCATGGGGGAAACGGTGGTTGTTGGAGTATCCGGTGGTGCTGATTCAGTTTGCTTGCTCCACCTGCTTACAAAAGGGCAACAGCAGCTAGGAATAAAAGTTCATGCTGCTCATTTAAACCACCAGCTTCGCGGCGCTGAAGCTGAGGCGGATGCCAGGTATGTTACCCATCTCGCTGGCTCTCTTGATGTTCCAATCACTATCGATACACGGGATGTAAATGCCTATCGTAGGGAGAGAAATTGTTCCCTTGAGGAAGCTGCTCGAGAGCTACGCTATGACTTCCTGGCAACCGTGGCTAAGAATATTGACGCCCGGCTGATAGCGGTGGGTCATACCCGAGACGACCAGGTGGAGACAATTTTGCTACATATTTTGCGAGGTGCGGGCACTGCCGGATT
>DAOUSX010000049.1 GCA_030627025.1 Dehalococcoidia bacterium | reverse complement strand
TGGCTCGATTTCATTATCTATTCTTTCCTTTTTTTCTTTGACTACCTTAAGTTCTAATTCTTCTTCATCCAATAATTTCTTTCTTTCTTGAAGCTCCCGTTTTTTAGTGTCCGCTTCTTTTCGTAAGTTTTGTACATCCCCTTTCCAATTATTGATATCCCTTTCATATCCAGACCAAAGTTCCGCTTCAGCGGTGGTACAAACTTCCAGTTCGTTCAATTTTTGCTGAGCAGATATAAGAATTTGATATGCTTCATTACCCTTTTCATAGTTTTCTCTTTTTCTGGCATCTTCTAAAGTTCCTATCCAGAGGTTAACCTTATTCGTTTCCTCCTTGGTTGCAAAAAGTTCTTCTTCAAGCTTGTCCAACTGGTCTTGTGTGATTTCCTCTTCCAACGCCTCGATTTCTGTAATTAGTTCCTCAGCACTTCTTGTTCTAGTTTTTAGTTTCTCATCAACTACGTCACGCAGAGAAGCTGTACTACTAGGGTTAGTTAGTTTTCCCAATTCTTGAAGTTGCTCTTTTATCGCCGCAATCTCCTCGGTTCTTAAACCAGTAAGGCGGTCGGTTACATTTCGATAAAATTCGCGCTCTAAGGCAATTGAGAGGTCACTATTTCTTATTATGAAGATGTTGCGACATTCTTGAGGGCTCAGCTCTACAATATCTGTCAAGTTTCCTTTCTCGGGAAGTTTTATCTCTTCACCGCTCTCATCCTCTAGAATTAGGTATCCATCGGGGTCTTCATCTACCCTATCTATATTTTTAAAGAGGTCCTTAAGGCGTTGAGACGATAATTGTTGAAGCAATAATTTTATTAAAGCTTCTATGGTTAGTGTTTTGCCGTGTTCGTTCTTCCCGTATAACAAACAGAAATTGCCCAACGCTACGCGCCCGGTATCGGGTAATGGCCCATATCGTCTTATCGAGAATTCTTTTATTCTCATAATCCTGCTTGCATCATTGCTTTGATGGCAATGTCTTGCAACTGCCTCTCCTCTTCTTCAGTATAATCACCCTGCTTAACCTTATTCGTGAAGCTTTTGAATAAGTCATTTCCGAGTATTCTAGAGATGTCGCTGAGCTCGTAGTGCTCTTCGGCGCATTTGCCCTTGGTTATTCCCTTTATTTGAGACACGATATCTTGCTCCGTCATCTGAATCTTTTCACTATTAACATATCCCTTAACAGTCAGGATAGCAGATGCTCTGGGGTGTAGGTTCTCGAAGCGCTCTTGCACCACCCTGAGGACGTCTTCGTCTCTGAAAGGGTCAAGCTCTATGGTTATTTCTTGGTAGTTGAATGTATCAAGTGGATATTCAGTGGGAGAGTTACCAACTTCAAACAGGTTAACCTTCCTTTGTCCCGTTTCTCTTTTGGTAATTGAAACAGGTGAACCGGAGTAAGCAAAGTAACCACCATCTTTTAACTGCCACACATCAAATCTTGAGTGGAAATGACCGGCGAGCACGTAGTCAATATTCAATCCCTCAAAGTAAGACAGCTTGAATGGCATGTATCTTTCCTCGCCCTCGGCTCCAAAATCCGCTCTAGAGAAAAAGACATCCAGAAGCTCTCCATGGCATAGCAAGATGTTTTTCTTATCTAACGTCAGAGTTTCCTTTAAGGCTCGAATTTTCCCGAGAAGATTTTGCCCTTGTATTGGCTCGAAAGGCACCCCGACTATTCTTACATCGCCATATTCGAATGGCGAGCCAGTTAGAATAAATACATCCTCACCAAAATACATGCCCCCTTTATAGGAATCAGCATCGTGATTGCCAGGAATTATCAGAACCTTAAAGGGTATGTTGGAGAAAACTTCCCTTATCTTTGGTCTCAGGTTCTCGGCATCGACATCTTTGTCAAAAAGGTCGCCGCATATTGTGAAGATGTCTACCTCGTTTTTCTTGCCAATTTCGACAAGTTCTTCGAGGGCTTCCCACCTTTCGTCTTTGTATTCTCTCAGGTGAATATCGGCGGTATGGAGTATCTTAACCATAGAATTCCTGTTCCTTGGATTCTAATTTCAAAAATAATACCACTATTGGAGGGTAAGCTAAACTGTTCAGGTTAGCAAGTTCTGATTAGGCTAGAGAAGGTGCTATAATTGCCAGGTGAAAGGAGCTGGAAAGTGAAGAAAATTGGTGTGTTAACCAGCGGTGGTGATGCTCCAGGCATGAATGCCTGCATCAGGGCGATAGTCCGCTGTGCCGCAAGCTATAAATTGGAGGTAATGGGGATTCGGCGGGGATATTGTGGCTTGCTGGAAAGGGATTTGATAGGGTTAACTCCCAGGTCAGTGGCAAACATCATCCAGCGTGGAGGCACCTTCTTGGAGTCAGGGCGATGCGAAGAGATGAAGACTGAGGAGGGAGTTAACAAAGCAGTCCAGGTTTTACGCAAGGAGGGGATTGAAGGTCTGATTCCTATAGGTGGGGATGGCACTTTTCGCGCTGGGGTGGCATTAGCTAAAGCAGGTGATATAAAGGTAATTGGAATTCCTGGCACCATAGATAACGATGTTTATGGCACTGATTATGCCATTGGTTTTGATACTGCGGTGAATACAGCATTGGAGGCAATAGATAAAATCAGGGATACCGCAGGGTCTTTGCAGCGCCCCTTTTTCGTGGAGGTTATGGGGAGGAACAGAGGCTTCATAGCCCTGGATGTAGGGATTGCCGGCGGAGCTGAAGACATTTTGATACCAGAAACGAAGACGAAGATAGAGGAACTTTGCCTCAACATAAGGCGTAATTTCGAGAAGGGGAAAAAGTCAAGTATAGTGGTAGTTGCTGAAGGGGATGAAGCGGGAGGTGTGTTTCAAGTTGCTCAACAGGTATGGGAAAGGTTGAGGCTAGATTACCGTGTTTGTGTCTTAGGACACATTCAGAGGGGTGGCTCGCCAACAGCTAGAGATAGGATTTTAGCCAGCAAACTTGGAGCAGCAGCTGTAGATGCTTTAGCTGAGGACAAATCGGGCTTTATGGTTGGAGAGCTAAAGGGTGAAATAGCCCTTACACCTTTAGAGGAAACTTATACCAGAAAGAAAGCGATGGATAGTAGCTTACTACAATTAATGAGGATATTAGCTGCTTAGGAGTATGAAAAAGCTATCCATAGGCAAAATAAGAGGGTTGCAGCAATTAGCCAACGAGGGGGGGATAATGGCGATGTGTGCCCTTGACCACAGGGGCTCATTGATGAAGATGCTTTCCGCTGGACAATCCCAAGGCGCTGGCTATCAAGAGATGGTTGATTTCAAGCTAGACCTGTGTCGAGTTTTGACCCCACATGCCACCGCTATCCTGCTTGACCCCATTTATGGTGCTGCACAGGCAATCGCCGCTGGAGCTATTCCTAAAACAACAGGATTACTGGTCAGCCTGGAGGAAAGTGGCTATTCTGGCGAAGCAGAGGCGAGAGTCACCAATTTGTTGCCTGAGTGGGATGTAAAAAAGATAAGGAAAATGGGAGCCACAGCAGCCAAGCTCTTGCTTTACTATCGCCCTGATGTCGATGTCGCCCCAAAGCAACTAAATACGGTGCAGAAGCTGGCTGCTGATTGTATCGCAGAAGACATACCTTTCGTGGTTGAACCGGTAAGTTACCGGGTGGCTAATAAGGAAGCTAGTCCTGAGGATTTTGCCAAAGTAAAGCCGAAGTTAGTAGTTGAAACAGCAAAACAAATTACTGCTCTGCCCATTGATGTTCTCAAAGCCGAATTTCCAGCCGATTTTGAATATGAGAAAGATAAAGGTAGGCTATCAGACCTTTGCCATCAGCTTAATGAAGCAAGTCAGGTTCCCTGGGTTATCTTGAGCGCCGGTGTTAATTTCGAACTCTTCTATCAGGAGGTGGAGCTAGCCTGCCGGGCTGGAGCCTCGGGCTTCCTTGCTGGGCGTGCTTTGTGGCAGGAAGCCACTCAGTTAAAGTCCCGTGAGGAAAGATTGGAATTCCTGGAGACCACCGTGGTCAGCAGGCTTGAAAGCCTGGCCGAGTTAGCAAACGCTTGTGGGACTCCGTGGCATGCTAGGCTTGAAGCCAGCGATGTGGATGAAAGCTGGCATCGGCGTTATTAGATTGTTTTTGGGTATTAGCCAGGGTTTAGATTAGCGAAATTTTCCTGTATTGTTAGATACTCAGGACCATAAACCTTTACGCGAGCTTCGAGCATCTCTTCCAATGGAAGGTCAGGGTAATGACCATAATCGCAGACATACTCAATATGTAGTTTTCCCTCCTGGTTGTAGCGGTGGAAAGTGGCATGGTTCTTGCCATCAAACTCCACTGGAATGATATGATGTTCTTGACACATTTGCAGGTCGAACGCCGGTGTAGCTTTAACCCATTTTTGGTCTATATATAGCTCACAATAGCCATGATAGATAAAAAGGTTAATCCCATGCATCAGCTCCATCAATTTTTGAGGGACAATATAGTTGCGTATATCAGCAAATCCAAGGCGAGCTGGGATTCCCACAGCTCGTGCTAGTGTAGCGAGGAGTATCGCCTTTTGAACACAGTATCCCTCTCCCCTATTCAGAGTGGCACTTGCCTTATTATGTTCAGCAAGATTGTGTAGCACATAGGGATTATACTTGATCTCGTCCCTGACGAAGTAGAAAAGCGCCTTCGCCTTCTCCACATCGTTTTCTTTATCTCCGGTTAAATTCTGGGCTTTTTCTCTCACGGGAGAAGCGTCACAATCGATTACCGGGGTTGGCTTCAGATATACTTCCATGATTTATTTGCTTCCAAATCGCTACTTCAATTTGTAAATAATATACGCCCTTACCCGTAGCTCACACCTGGTACCACATTTTACCAACTAATCTCTTTTATGACTATCCTGACAATCCTGTTATCGAGGTCACCATGACTTGATGTGCCTGGCAATGATATCCAATACTTCGAATATCTCGGGGGAAGGAAGAGAGTGACCAGTTCTTATTCTGGTGTATCCATGTTTTGGCTCAGGGAAGATCCCGATGCTTCCCCTTAGACCGGTGACATCACGCTGCAACAGTCTGTCTTTGAGGCGGTAATCGAAATTGAGGCTCTGAGCTAACGATTTATCTCCCTTCCATTCCATAGCTACCGCCTTGCCCCATAGGATAAGGCTTTTCTTTACCGTCAGCCTGGTTTTTTTTACTATTCGGTTCGCCGTAATGTTTGAGCTCTTCACCAGGTAATCGAGGAAATAGTTTGTGCCATACTGACTGGCGGCGCTGATGATATTTATGGAGTCTATATTCTTATCCTGTAGCGCAATGATTCCCTCTGACTTTTGCCCTGAGATACGGCTTAGCCCTATTTTCTCCTTGTCACTGCCCTTTTCTACCAACGAAGCCTTCACCCCCATCTCTTCAAGATGCTGGCAAAGCTCCTCTCCCTTCTGGATGCTTGCCTTCTTTCTCCTGCGAAAGGCTAAAGGAAAGGCAATTACCACCAAAATGGCAATTATAAGGCTGATTATGCTCTCCCAATCCATTTCTTTAGATACGAAGTTCTTTTATTATAAACATTATGGAGCTATTAAAGTATAGCTTATTCAAGAGACGTTCAGCGATATAATTTACTATTTGGTTAGCCGTGTCTGACTTGCGTCTGGCTTTGCAGCAGGACGGGACCTGATTCGGTGCCTGATTAGGAATGCCAGCAGGGCGATACCAAGGACACCCCCAACAATCCACCACCACGGGAATTCATCTAATTCACCTGCTATGTTACTAAGAATGGCGAATATGCTGGTGTGACTAACCCAGGCGATAACCGTGTTAGCCTCTACATCTACTTCAGTGGGCAGCGTCACCCATTTCTCCCTTGCCTCATCATAGTAGGCAAGGACCAAATCCTCTCCGTTAATGCCATCGCCCAGCTCCCCCTCGTCATAATGGATTGTCACCTTCATTATTGGGTCGATGGCAAGGTCAGGGTGAATGCTGAAGGGCATCAGGATTACCGAATCATTAGATGGTGAAGGAGGAAGCTCTGATGGTGTAACGGGGTCTATCATAATCATGGCTGGTGGCTTGCCTTCACGATTCAGCATCCTTGTCCCCTCTTGAAGGCTAAAATATAGCTCTCCATTTCCATTTTGAATGGTAAATTCCAGGGCCTGCATCAGAAAGCCATCCATGGTGATGTTCCCCGAGATAACTTTTTGCCCCATATATCCTATTTCCAACTCTGAGAAGGATACCATCTCGGCAAAGATGGCAAACATGCCCGTGTGATTTATCTTGGCACTCAGGGCTTCTAATCCACCAATGCTAACCCACTCTACCTCTACCTCGCTCCAGCTTGTTTCTGAGCCATAAACCATGGTTAGTGATAAAGCACCTTCAGGCACTTCAGAGTGGGAGAAGCCAAGGGTTAGCGTAGCTGGTTTATCGAAGGTAATGTCGTAAGAGGTGAGGCTATTGATAGTGCCAATTACCATGGTATTGGATGGGAGCAAAGGCGGGTTATGGACCACTCTTATAATTATTTCATCCACGGGTTTGCCAGCAGCGTCCAGCACCTTCGTGCCCTTATCTATCTTCAGGCTGGCTGTGCCATCAGGGCTGGTTGCCAACAAGGGAACTGCCAGACTTCCGTCCCAACTCAGGGGCACGGTGGTAAGCTTACCCAGAAAATCAACCGTGAAGTAGACGGGGCTTGGACCTCCACCACCTCCACCGCTTCTCAGCGTGGCTCCATGGGCGATATTGGACAAATTAGCCCAGTTGCCAGCATCATCCCCCGTTTTTAGGGCGAAGTAATATGTGGTGGCGGAAGCAAGCCCACCAATCACAAATGTTTCGTTTGAACCCGCTGGTTCCGGTGCCGGCTCACCGGTTGCTTGAATGGCAAATTCCCAGGTTTCGTTATCGATGTTAGAGGTAGCATATCTGATGTCATACTCGGCGGCAGTCCCGTTGTTGCCATCATCTCCCGGCGCGGTCCAGGTTAAGGTGAGAGAATGAGTGGTTGCAGCGCTTACTGATAGGTCGGTAACATTTGCCGGCGGCGTCGTATCCACCGTAAAGCTGCCTCCAGCCGAATCATTGGCGCTTACGATATGATGCGTGCAGGCCAGGGGCAGTGCAAGAAGGACAAAGAGGATGAATATAAGCCCGATAGCT
>DAOUSX010000084.1 GCA_030627025.1 Dehalococcoidia bacterium | reverse complement strand
CCTCACCGGAACCCGTCAGGTCTATTATAGCCCGGATGCTAACTCCTGACCCTAGGAAATAGAATACAAGCCAGAATGTGACACTATGGACTTCGGTTCGCAATAGACTACTCGTAGCCAGTGGTAACTTGACTGACTTTTCCACATGCGTCTACTGTGTAGGTGCCCTTGGTATATTGTTTGTTGACATAGTTGACAGTCTTATCACCACTGACGAAACCATAAAGTACATAGGTGCCACTAGCATCAGGGAACCGGCTCATATCGCTTGTCGGTATGGTTACTGGATTAGGCAGTATTAAAAGTGCGTGGGTATCCATTAAAGCCCATACTCCTATCTGAACATTATCCAGTTCACCGGCAGCGTACGCCATCTCTATTGTCTCTGGTTCTGAATAGGGCTCTGGATTTGGTGCATCCGAAGGTCCAAGCCAAATTACATGTACCTCATCCTGCTTGACTACGGTCCTTTCAGCGACAACTAGATTCATGCAAATAATTTTTCAATGTCATTGATAAGTACTAATGTGGACCTTCCCAATACACCCATGCTTCATTATCTTCACCAATGGCGGTATCTTGGGCAACAACTTCACCGTTAAAGATAATTTTCAATACCAGGGGACTAACTCCACCGTCTTCTTTTCTAGCTCTAAAGTGTATCGTTTTTTGGATGTTTTCCATTACTTTACTATAGTTGCCTGACAAAACACCAACCCAGCTAATTCCCCAGCTGGTTCCAGTTGTTGATTGATAAGCGTATTCACCATCATATTCAATTACTAATGTGATATCCCACGGCGGTGGTTTAGGGGTAACGGAACCTACTGGAGAAATAGATATTGTCCAACTACCGATTGGTGGCACTCCGGAAGCTTCATCAATTTTTAAGAAAACAGCTTGCGATTGGTTTTTGTAATCAAATATCCACTCATATGTGTCGCTAGCTTTAACGCTTGTAGTACTGGAAAGAAAGTTACCCGATTCCGTTGCCCTTACATTCTTGTTGTCAGTATCACGGACCCAAAATTTGAATATTCCATCCCCCGACGTAGAGAATGTCACTTTATATGTTGTTAAAGTTTCCATCTGGAAGGGAGAAGTATATATTGCTCCTTCTCCTCGATAGGTAAAAGGTACTGGTGCCGTAGGAACTGGTTCGTCAACAACCCACACCGTCCATTTAGCGTATGAGGGAATATTTCCTATTTCAAGCACTATTGAATCGCCGGTCTGAGCATAAACATAAGTCTCATACAATCTGCCATTTGTTACTTGTGTTTGCAGCACTATTGTCCCATTTGCCCGGACATAGACTGTGCCATCCCATTCTAATTCAATAAATAGTTTCCAAGGTGATGAGCCGGCGGCAATATTAAACGGAGGAGTATTAGTAGAACCTACGCCCTGATATTTCAGAACTATCCCTTTCGTTGGTACTGATGCTTGCTGTTTTGGTGGCGAAATGGAAGACAATTGGCCACTGGCAAGTTGTCGCACTTTAGTGTTTATATGTGGTTTTATACTGTCTAGCGCAATCGCAAAGCTAATACCTTCACTCTCTGTGAGCTTCCAACTATTCATACCAATGACTTCACCACGTACGTTGACTAAAGGCCCACCGCTGCTGCCCGGGTTTAGTGAAGCATCCGTCTGAATATACTTGACTCCATCAATAGTGCGGAAAGCCGAAATTATACCTTTTGATAATGATACTGAATCACCCAGTTGCGCTGCTGATGGAAATCCAAGAGCTACCACGTCCTCCCCAAGTATCGGTTCAGTGTCACTGCCTAACGTAACCGTTGGATAATTATCACCAGCACATTTAAGTAAGGCAATATCTAGCTTTTGGTCTCGGTATACGATTTCCGCTCTGATGCTCCTTCGGTCAGGAAGATTAACTGTCGCATAATACCCTTCGCTTACTACATGCTCATTTGTTAGAACGTACCCGTCTGTAGTGATAAACATGCCTGTTCCTGAACTGTGCCACTTTCCATAGTCAGCTACAATATACACTACGGAAGGGCTTACTTTAGCAATAGCACTTGTGATTGACGCTGTTTCAATATCTGCACTAGGGGACTGTGTTGTAGCGCTTCCCCTACAGCCTACCACTAGTACAACAGCGGTAGCCAAGACTATCACCAAGATTCTCATGAGATGTCTCTTCATGGCTCTCCTCTCTGAGCCAAAGGTTACATTCAACAGGAGACTGTATTTTCTACGAGCAGGCGCTTTAACAGAAATGCTAGACCAAGTTTAGTCTACTACACTCGGCAGGATTTTGGCAAAAACACCATTCGAGATGACAAATACCCGCCTAATTTTCGATTCTGGGGCCTCGTTTATTGTCGAGTCACACACTCCATCATTTCGTTGACTATGGATTCTTGGGGGCGTTCTCTTCCTCAGTGTCTGCCTCAAACACGGCACGCAAAGACTCGCCAATCTTGTTCAGAAAATACTCAGTTGCCACGTCGAATATTTCGAACGACATCTTCAGATATCGCTTTGTAATCCTCTTATGCGGCAAAGCAAGCATGTGCTGTGTGGGATGGATAAGGTTTCTAATCTGCCGAAGTACCTCAGTATAATCACCTATTTGCGCCTTCTTGTCACTCCACTCTTCGTCCAAGGAGAGACCAGATGGCAGCCAAGCTCGTTCCTTCGCAACTGCCAAGAACTCGGCCAATGACCATTGTGCCAGTGGCTTAATGGTTCCCCGCCTGGTAGGAGCACGCGTCGAGCGGAGAGCCTCGTCAGGGTAGCAATTTACAAAAGCGAGTAGGGAGGCTTCCAAGGCAGCGCCCATCATGACGCATCCAGCGAGATATGCCTTACAATCCCTGCATCTATGCGCCTCTCGGTGGTAGGCTCTCGAAAGACGAACCACTTCGTTATACTGCTCTTCAGTAAGGGCAAAATCAGACATGCTGTAGTTCCATTAGACCCTAGACAAAAGTATCTTACTAGGTTATTGTTCTGTCGAGCAAGGGAAATGCACATTCTCGCTTCTAACTGCCCCACAAGACAGGCCGAGGCAATATCCAGCCCCAAAGAATCACTAGTAGACTCGATTGAACATTCAGCCATCTTGTTACTCTGGCCACTACCTCCAGCGAGCATCCATACCAAAAGCAATCAGGCTTTAGCCAATAAACGGAGAACCCAGGATAACATTCGATCCTTAAAGTCTCCAATATTCGCCGTGGCCTTTATTGCCGACCCTATTGTCCTTCTAAGCTGGTGCTGGTCAGCTACAAGGGTGCTCAATACGTTCTCCTTGTCGCTCGGAGCATAATCCAGGCCCCGGATAATAGCCACTGGAATCCCCTCATCAGTCTGGCCAAACAAAAGGGCGGTGGCAGCGGTTAGCTCATGAGCGATTATGTCCATTCCCCCGAACTTAGGCTTACCAAACCTATCGGGTTCTCCGAACCTTTTAGTTATTGGCTCTATACCTGAGCAACCAGTGGCAAGGTCGATAGACCCGAATGGCACTATCTCAGTATCGGCAATGAGCACGGCCACCTCCTTGCCAGTAAGTCTCTTTATTTCTTGTCTAATTTCTCTTGCTGACCTGTCGGGGTCAGATGGTGGTAGGCTAACGATATCGTCAGGGTGATTTGAGCTATCGATGCCACCATCATAGGTGTGTAGCCTGCCCTTGCTGTCCTTAGTTACCAGAATGCAAGCCTCCTTGGCCAAAAGCTGCCGAGCTTCGTCTGGCCTTGCAGTGGACTTCATAACATACTCTTCGGCAAGCCCGCTCAGCGGGATCACAGCAATTATTTCGTGGTTATTATCCACGATAAGCTGGAGTTTAGAAGCCGCTTTGCCTGTCCGGCGGGAAAGCCTCATCGCTTTCTTCCCTGGCTTGACCTCGCTCAAACTGGCAACCCTGTTCTCGGCCTTTGATACTATCTTGCTGGTTACAACAATGATGTCCCTTTCCTCTATGCCACCTGCCTCATCCTTGGCGCAGCCAACAATAATCTCCCCTAGTTTATCCCCAGGCTTAATACCAGGCACAGAGCCTAGGCCTAGAATCTCAATTTTCTTCATGTCATCCCCCCTCACAAATAAGGCTAACCTGTAATTAAAAACCGCATAGATGGTCTGCGGTACCCACGTCTCTATTATAGTTCACCTGACGGTAAAAGCTAAATGATGGGCATATGAATTGGTGAGGCACTTATGCTTGCCATCTGGCTCACTACTCCGCCAGGCAAACACTAACGCTATACTCGGCTTTACACCTGCCGCGTAGGCTGGCAAGAAGTAACTCTTCTACTTACCTAACTGTGGATATCACAGTTCATCGATTTGTTGACCTGCCCCAACAAGCCAGGGCTCATCGCATCCGTTCATGGCATTCCATGTGAGCCCACCCTCGTTCCCGCATGCATTCGTCAATAACCTCTTTCTCTTCTGTGCTTGTCACTTCCATCACTTGCCCACATACACTGCAATGATAAATGACCCTATAGCGAAGTCTGGCATCGGCAAAACCTTTCTTATACCCTTCATCCCAACCTTGCTTTCTTACATCTCCCAGCTTCTTAACTCGTACCTCGAGTATCCCCAGCCCTAGCTTTAGGATGTCGGCAAAACTTTTACCCTCTACCTCCTTGGCCTCTGACAGCCTGTCATAGATCTCCCTAGAAACCCGGCAGCTCACTGTAGGATGGCCCTGTTCATATTTGATTCTTGAAGGCGCTTTTCTCTTGGTAACCTTGGCCATATGTCCTCCTTTCAATTTCTCTTTCGCTGTGTACGGTGTTGATTATTACCATGTTTTTGTCCCACGCCAGCGGTTGTTTCCTCCTTTCTTTGTCATCGCAGAATAAAATAAAAGGAGGCAACTGCTCTGAAGTGCAGTTGCCTCCTTATCAGGCCAGCAACGCTTCCTATAACTACCCGAATTATAACACTACCTGGTTCACCTGTCTATACCTTTTTGGAATAGATTATAGGGCGTTGCCAGGCTATCAACATCTACCTTGGGGGGTCCCCCCTCTATACCGCATAGAGAGCAGCCAAGAGGTAATAAGCTCGCATATCGATGTCTAAATCATTGTTAATAGGTAACGATGGGGGATTATATCAGCGACACTGGTGGAGAATTAGAATTTCGTATTGGAACAGTATCCTAACCCTCCTCCTCTGGGGACATGGATGGTGGGGTAAACGGTATATGGTATGCTATCGGGTAATCTACATGGTAGACGATAAAGTAAACCATAGGTAATCCTTGGGGACAATGAATTTACCAGAACGCCTACCTGGTTTTCCGCCTATAGCAAGTCGCTATATTATATGTCAAATCGATATAGTGTCGGAGTGATACACAAAGAGCAACATTTTCCCCGTGTGCCTTACTCTTGTTCCAGCTTTTCCAGCCAGGCCAACTCCCGCTGGATGGTTTCAAAACCATAGTCCAGAACAACACGTTGATACCTGTTCATTGACCACCCCCGCCTGGTGCGCTCCCTCTCCAGTCGTTCCAGAGCCTCGACTCTCTGCTGCCTTGCCTGGTGCAAGAGATCTTTGCGCTCCTGCTTTGAAAGCTGGTCGAGAAATAGTATTTGTAGGGGCAAGCCGACTGGAACCTGCTTGTTGAGCAATAATTCTCGCAGTCTTGCCTGACCCTGGTCTGTAATGGAATAGACCTGTTTCTGCGGCCCGGGCCCTTTTTTTATTTCGGATTTAGTCACGAAACCCCGTTGCTCTAGTTTCTGGAGCATCGGATAGAGAGCCCCGAAGCTCGGTTGCCAGGCGAATCCCAGGACTGTCTGCAGCCGTTGCCGCAGTTCGTAACCATGCATGGGCTCCTCTTTGAGGAAGCCAAGAATGG